>NZ_CEVIVD010000079.1:0-892 GCF_982290655.1 Protofrankia sp. CiP1_Cm_nod3 | reverse complement strand
CGTCCAGCCGCGCCAGCTCCTCGGCGCGACCCACGAAGTCCTCATGCACACACGAAGACTAACATCCATGTTAGTGACATCAGTGTTAGTGACATCAGTGTCGCTGGCATCAGCCCCGCCCAGGATCCGGTCTGCCCGCGACACGGCCGAGCCGGACCCACGGAGACGGAAAACAAGAGCCGCAATCGCCTGAAGCACCCCAGAAATTCTGGCATACTATGACAAATAGTATAATCCACGCATAAATGGATGTGTCTTTATCAGCTACAGCCGCAATGACAGTACATATGTAAAATCCCTCATCGAGCATCTCCGAAACAAAAAATTCCAGCGTGGTACGACAACTCAATAGATGCAGGAATGGAATGGCGCAACGAAATCAAGCGAAGGATTGACGGCTGCTCGGTTTTCATCGTGGTAATGTCCCCATCCGCCGAAAAATCAGAGTGGGTCTATCGGGAAACGATACAAGCAGAAAAAGGGAAGATTCCCGTCATGTCACTGCTCCTGACTGGTGATGCATTCTTCCACCTGGCAGACAAACAACATGAAGATGTGCCCGATGGGCGAATGCCATCACCCAGACTCATCACCCTGCTGCGCCGACACTGCGGATACAACTCCGACATCACGACTAACATCGAGAACGACTGGAGGGCCACGCCTCCGACATCCTATACCTATACCTATACGCGTACCTATACCTATACGCGGCCGATGGAGCAGGTTAGGTTCAACCTCGGCAGAGGAGTGCAGTACTTCGCCGCCGTCCTTGCCATTATCTGGATTTTTAGCATCCTCGACGGTAACTCAGGAGAAGTCATCCTGCCAGCACTCCTGCTCCCCGTTCTACTGAGAGTCAGGACAGTAAGAACATCCTATCTCGACTTTC
>NZ_CEVIVD010000078.1:16426-23393 GCF_982290655.1 Protofrankia sp. CiP1_Cm_nod3 | reverse complement strand
GGCGATATAAAGAACACCAGAACCATCAACCGCCACACCAGAAAGCGACGCAAACCCGGTGGCAACGGTAGCGATCGGAAGGTGGGAGGCAGGCGGGGAACTGGGCCTGCTCAGCAGAACCAGGATCGTGATAACGGTAGCGAGCAGCGCCGCCACAAGGAGACGGACGGTCCGGGCCCGAGGCCGGCGTCGGCGGAGCGGCGCACGGCTATCAGGAGGCGGGGAGGGCATCCGTGGTCTGGCGTGATCCGGGGACGACGGCTGACTCGGCGTCGTACGTGCTTTCTGACTGATGCTGTTCCTACGCTCCTGCAGTACGATGTCGTCCAGTTTTTCGAACAAACCGTCGATCTCGTCGTCGCCGAAGATGCCACGCAGCCGTCGTCTGTCCTCCTCCAGCATCCTCCTGGCCCGGCTGACGTGGCCCATAAGGGCCTGCTCCAGGGTTCTTTCCCTGACGCGCTCGAGTTCTTCCACCATCTTGTCGAACCAGGGACGGTTCTCCGCCAGCAGCCGCATGGTAAGTGGGCCGGAGGCCAGTTCGCCTGCCCGGGCGAACCACTCCCGCACCTGAATCTTCGCGGTGGAACCGGTCTTCCTCGCCAGCTTCATGGCACAGTTGTTGAGCACGACTGCCGCGTCGTCGCGCACGGAGGCCGTCCGACGGTGCCGGTCGGAGGGGAGCATGACCTCCAGGCGTCGCAGTTTCGGCACAGCCTGCCGCTCGATCAGCGACGCTGTCGACACGATCTCTTCCGGCACGATCGACGCCGTATCGTTCAGGCTGCCGCGGCCGAGCAGTCTGGACGCCTCGGTTATCGTTGCCTCCGCTATGCGATACAGCGGCTCGGCGGCCAGCTCCAGATGGTCGTCGACCACATGCGGTGGCACGGGCCAGCGGCGAGCCTGCTCGGCCAGCCGGCCGGGGTCTTCCCCGTCCGCCGTGGCAGCAAGCCCGAGCAGCGGCTTGACCAGGGCGATCGGTACCTTCTCTCGGAGCACGTCGATGACGGACTCGTCGAGCTGCCGTTCGTCCAGACTGACGATCCGATGCCGGATGTGGCCCCAGAAGGCCTCCTGGCGCAGGAGTGACTCCCACCGCCGCGGCGCCTCGGACCACAACCGCTCGAGTTCGTCAGCGTCGGCGGCGTCGGCGTCGGCGTCGGCGTCGGCGTCGGCATCGGCATCGTCGGCATCGTCGGCGTCCTCGTCGGACAGGGCATTCGGCGAGATCTCCCGGTCGAGCGCCACGCTGTGGGCCAGGACGGCCGCATCGTGGTCACTGTGCAGCTCCCGGGCACATCCACAGGTGGGATCAGGGGTGTCCCACAGCCAGAAAATCTCGTCGACCAGCCGGCCGCGCGGGTCGCCGAGAATACGCTCGAAAGCAGCGCGCGTCTCCTCCGCCGTGACCGGCAGATCATGACCGAGATCGATATCAGCGCCGGCCCGCAACGCGGTGAGGATTTTCTGCTGGCGCTGCCGCACCGTCCGCCGATCGGCGTCGGTGGAAACTCCGGTGATCCGAAATGCATTGCGCTGGTACAGCTCCGGCCCCGCGACCTCACCCAGCCTGATAGTTATCTCGTCGCTCACCATATCTCCCGGCCCGACCGCATCGTCGATCCGAACACGTTCACCCTGAACATGGCCAGGTCACATACCAGCACTGGCAGTCTGGTCGGATCGCGCGCCCAGCCCCATGGACAACAGATGGAATTCAGATGGACGTCAGCCTGGCGTTCAGCTCACGCAGCGATCCTCGGCCGCCGCCGCGGCTCCGGCATCCACCCCGGCCGCCCGTGCCTGCTCGTGGCCGTTCCCGATGGCGCGGCCCTTCGCGATCTCGGACCGCTCCCGTGCTACCACCACGGTGGCCGGATCGGACGTGTTCGTCCCGAAGGCGATCTCGACATCACTGCCCGTGGGGAGAGCTATCCGGGCGTCGCGTGGCCGGATCTCCAACACTCCGGCCTAACGGTCACGGTCTGCCCGACCACACTCACCCGGCGCAACAACCATTTACCGGGCATCGGGCAGCTCCCACACAATCACCGTCCAGTCGGCACCGCCGGTAGCAAGCAGGTGGCTGTCCGGTGACCATGCCACCGCCTCCACCGGACCGCGGTGGTCGGTGAGGGTGGCGCGGCGGGTGGGGGCCGCGATGCTGGTCACCTCCCACACGGTCACCGTGCTGTCCACGCTGCCGGCGGCAAGCAGGTGGCCGTCCGGTGACCATGCCACCGCCTCCACCCAGCCGCGGTGGCCGGTGAGGGTGGCGCGACGGGCGGGGCTCGCGGGGTCGGCCATCCCCCACAGCTGTACCGTGCTGTCCGCGCTGCCGCTGGCCAGCAGGCGGCTGTCCGGTGACCATGCCACCGCCCGCACCGGACCGCGGTGGTCGGTGAGGGTGGCGCGGCGTGCCGGAGTCAGGGGGCTGACCACGTCCCAGACGGTCACCGTGCCGTCGCGGTTACCGGTGGCCAGAAGGTGGCCGTCCGGTGACCATGCCACCGCCCGCACCGGGCTGCGGTGGTCGGTGAGGGTGGTACGGCGTGTCGGAGTCAGGGGGTTGGCCACGTCCCAGAAGGTCACCGTACCGTCGCGGTTACCGGTGGCCAGCACATGCCTGTCCGGTGACCACGCCAACGCCTCCACCCAGTCGCGATGGTCAGTGAGGGCGGCGCGGCGGGCAGGGCTCGCGGGGTCCGTCATCTCCCACAGCTGTACCGTGCTGTCCGCGCAGCCGGTGGCAAGCAGGTGGCCGTCCGGTGACCACCCCACCGCCTTCACACTGCCGTGACGGTGGTCGGTGAGGGTGGCGCGACGTGCCGGAGTCGCGGGGTTGGCCACGTCCCATACGGTCACGGTGCTGTCGTCGCTGCCAGCGGCCAGCAGCCGGTCGTTCGGCGACCACATCACCGCGCGGATCCCGGGAGCGCCGAGCGCGCGGGAGAGTTGGCTGCCGTGGTGAAGCACCGCGCGGCGGACCGGTGTCCCACGTACGAGTGGGCCAGGTGCCGGCGGCGGAACGGGCTGTCTCCCTCCCGGCGTCCTCGGCGGGGACGTGAGCACGGTAGTACTGCCGGGCGTATCGGCGAGGCCGGGAAAAACCGGGGCGGCAGGGGGTTTCGCCCGTCCTGCCCGCAGAATCCTCACCTGCTCGAGCAGCCGGGCGGCAGCGGTCGCCGCGGGCACATCGAACAGATCGAACGACACGATCTGCCCCAGTAGCCCCGGCCGGGGGCAGTCCGTGATCCGGATCGGGACCAGCCTGCTGGCGAAGCCCAGTGGATCCGCGGCCTGCGCGGCCTGCCACTCCGCCTGGCCGTAGATCGACGTCAGATAGGCCTCGGACAGCAAAGCTATGGTGCGGTCCGCCTGGCTGACCCCCTGCTGCATCCGCACTGCCCAGTTCGAACCCGGAATGAAGTCCCACGCCTGGATCAGCACCCGTAGCCCGGCGGCCTCCAGCTGCCAGGCCACCCACTCCGCCCAGCCTCGGTCGACACCGGTGTAGGAGATGAAGAAATCCCACCGCGGCGTCGGTTCCTCTTCCTGCTGCCCGCCCGTCACCGGATCGCCGCCGCCCGAATCCCCCTATCACCCATAGCTGCGGAGTATGCCACGCAACGCACCCGTACATCCCACAAGGGCTGGTACATCCACAGGGGCTCGTCCCGCGTGGGGCGGTCGCTGGCGTGGCCAGAACCTCACACTCATCGATCATTGCGTTGGCCGGTGTCACAGGAGTGGCATGCTGGTCGGCGTGCACGGCAGAAGCCACGGCAGGTTCTGGTAGAACCATGAATGCGATAGGGCCCACCCCTGCCCACACAAAGAAGACCTGGATCAAAAACGCCGATCGGCGATCGGTTGGGAGTACCCCGCCAACCCGGTGAACGACTGCGGCCAGCGGAAGGGATTTAAGAATATCCACTCCGGAAGATGCTCACTGAATACAACGGGACGAGGCGGACGGTCGGTTCGTCAGCCTCGTGCAGGATCGAGAAGTTCTTGGCATGCGCGTCGGCGTTGCCCACGGCCGTGGTGGACGTCGCCCGGCTCCTCGCCCTCGGGTAGCAGCTGGATCGCGCCAGCGCAGTCGCGGCCGAACGCTTTCAGGATCCCGTAGGTGTCGGCTGGGCGTACCCCGGCCATAGCCGCCATCCGTTGCAGCGTCGGCCCCTCAGGCAGGATGTTCTCGAAGAAGTCCAGACCCCGCATGTCCCGAGGGCCGATCACCGCCCCGATGGGTAGCCCGACCGACAGCGCCGGGCTGCCCGCTCCCCACCGCTCCACCGCCTCGGCCGCAGCCACCTGCGTCACCCCGGCGGAGGTTCGGAAGTGCTTGATCGCCGCGCCGAGGTCCCGCGCCGCGACCACCTGGTACTCACCCGGCGGTATCACCACTGACCAATACTACGCCGCTATCCGTAAACAGCGATATCACCGAAGACAGATATCGGCGGGGACGCCGGCGGAACGCAGGCAGACGGGGACGTCGACGGCGGCCAGCGTGGCGAGAACGGCCTCGCGTGTGGACGTCTTCCTCGCCGCGGAGACCTGCCGGATGGCCCGATCTCGTCGTCGTTGCGCAGGTCGATGATCGTACGGATGCCGTGCGAGTACAGCGCGGACCAGCCGGCCGCGCTCAGCCGGCCGAGGCTGCCCGAGCGGACGAGCGCCCCGCGGCGCAACCGGCGGCCGCCCCGGGTGGACAGGCTGCCGGGGCCACGAACGTTGAAACAGCCATCCCGGCCGAGGTCACGGTCAACACCCGCACGGCAACTGCCCGGCAAGACAGTCCCGGCCTGGCTGCATGCCCGCCGCATGACTACTATGACTAGTCTGACCTACTTGACCGGAGGTTCGTCGTGACCGAACCAGCGAGCCAGTGGACGGCCGCGTCCGCCAAGGCACACTTCAGTGAGATGCTCGACCGGGCCGCCTCCGAAGGACCCCAGACGATTACCCGTAACGGGCGCCGGACAGCAGTCGTGGTGTCCATCGAGGAATGGGAACGCAGAACACGCCGCCGCGGCACCCTGGGTGACTTTCTCGCCGCATCACCGCTCGGCGAGGTGGCCGACCTCATCCAGCGCCCACGGGAAACCTCCCCTGGCATCGGCCTGTGAACGTCCTTCTCGACACCAACGTCCTGTCGGAACGGGCGCGGCCACGCCCTGACCCCGCCCTCGTCCGCTGGATCGACGAGCTGGACGAAGACCGTGCGTTCATCAGCGTCCTCTCACTGGCGGAGATCCGCCGGGGGATCGAACGCCTCCCGGCCGGCAACCGGCGGACGCACCTGGCCGCCTGGCTGGACACGGACCTGGTACCCCGTTTCGCGGACCGCATCCTCACCGTCGACATCCCGATAGCCGACGCCTGGGGAATACTCGTGGCGGACGGCGACCGCAACGGCAGACCGGTGCCGGTCATCGACGGGTTCCTCGCCGCGACGGCCACGGTGCACGACCTGGCTCTCGCCACCCGTAACACCCGGGATTTCGCCCACCTGGGAATCCCACTGATCAACCCATGGAACGACAACGAAACCCGGTAACCGGCAAGAAGGGCGGCAGAGGACAAGGAGACGGGCCCATGCATACTGGACGGCGCTGGCAGGATGTCAAAGCCGAGGCGTACCGACGCCGCCCCGAGTTGGCTGACCCCGTACGGCAGGCCCAGGCCCGCGCTGCACTCGACGCATACGTTGCAGGTCACCATCCCCAGGGACTCCGCGGGCGGTCGGCAGGGCCCGGTCCGAGATCGCCCTGATCCTCAGGTGTATCCCAGGCTCGGAGCTCCCGGATCGAGAACGATGGCTCTGACCACTGGCCGGTGAAGGAACGGTGATGGCGGATTTCCTGAACGAGCTCTTCTCACTGCGGCGGCGCACCGCGGTGGTGACCGGCGCGACCTCCGGCATCGGCCGGGGCATCGCGCTCGCGCTCGGCCGGGCCGGCGCTCGGGTCGTAGCCATGGGACGACGCGCCGACGCGTTGGAATCCGTGGTGGACGACCTCCGCGTGGCCGGCGGACTGGCCGAAGGTGTCCGTTGTGACGTAGCCAGCCGCGCGGAACTGAGCAGGGCGGCCGACCTGGCCGCCGAGCCATTCGGGGAACCGGACATACTCGTCGCCTCCGCCGGCGTGAACATCAGGCCGCCCTTCGGCACGCTGACCGACGACGAGTGGGATCTCACGATGGCTGTGAACCTTGACGCGCCGTTCCTCCTCGGTCGCCGCTACGGCCCCCTCATGGCCGAGCGGGGATGGGGCCGGATCATCAATCTGGCATCGCAGCAGACGGTCCGGGCGTTCGGCAACAGCGGCGCGTACGGGGTTTCGAAGGCGGCTGTCGCGGCACTGACCCGGTCCCAGGCGGAGGCATGGTCGAGGCACGGGGTGTGCTGCAACGCGATCGCGCCCGGATTCGTCCGCACACCGTTGACCAGGTCCGTCTTCGACGATCCGGAGCGGGCGACGGCAATGGCCGCGCGCACGATGGTGGGGCGCAACGGCGAACTGTCGGACCTGGTCGGCGCCGCGGTCTTCCTGGCCGGGCCGGCCGCCGCTTACATCACCGGCCAGACGATATTCGTGGACGGCGGCTTCTCGTCCACGTAGTCACCACCGTTCTGTTACCACCGCTCCAGGCTCGGCGCCACTGGCCGGAACCCGGCGGTTGCGCCAGGAAACCGGCGACATCCAGCTTCCGTAATTCATGCAGATCATTACAAACCTACTGGTGATCTACCGCGTCAGCTTTCTGATCGTCACGAACAGCGACATGCTGGAGCGGGGCCGCCCCCGACCTCCGCGAGCCTGGTTCTACCCGTCGGAGGACGGGCGCTGGTCATTCGTCTTGGCGTGCTCTGCCTCGTCGTACTCGGGGTGCCGTCATCCGGCCGGCTCCGTGGCCAGATCGTTGAAGAATCCGCACCCTGTAACGATGACGG
>NZ_CEVIVD010000078.1:15707-16336 GCF_982290655.1 Protofrankia sp. CiP1_Cm_nod3 | reverse complement strand
CCGCGGTGCGTGGCAGGATCCGCCATATGGATGGTATGGGGGGTTCCGCTGGCCGTGATCCTCTGGAGAACGCTCCGGACCGGACGCAGGAGTGGGACTTCTTCATCTCCTACGCCAGCGGTGACGTCGAATGGGCGGAGTGGATCGCCTGGCAGCTGGAGGAGGCCGGCTACCGGGTGCTGCTCAAGGCATGGGATGTGACGTTCGGAAATAACTGGATGGAAATCATGCAGCAGGGCATGACCCGGGCGAAGCGCACCATCGCGCTACTCTCGGCGGCCTACCTGGGCTCGGCTTCCAGCCAGCCGCAGTGGCAGGCCGCTGTCCTGGCCGATCCACAGGGCGTTGACCGTAAACTCGCCCCCATCCGGATCGAGGATTGTGACCGGCCGGGATTTTTTGCTCAGATCACTTCCATCGATCTGTTCGGCTTGGACGAAGATACCGCTCGAGAAAAGCTGCTCGAGAAAATTAAGAGTCTTCTGGACGGCCGGGCAAAACCCGCAGCGCCACCGCTTTTCCCCCACGCTTCACGAGAAAATGCGCCTGCCTTCCCCAGCCCGTCGTCACCGAGGGATGAGCGTGCTCGGCGTCTCGCCGTCGAGAGACGTCAGAAGGTGGACCGCAAA
>NZ_CEVIVD010000078.1:2601-15627 GCF_982290655.1 Protofrankia sp. CiP1_Cm_nod3 | reverse complement strand
TCCGTGCGGCCCAATGCGCGCGGCGTCCTGCTCGACGACTACAGACAGAACCAGGGCCTGCACGCCTTCGAAGGACGCGACAAGACCCTCAGCGCGTTGGCGCGGTGGACGTCGGAACTGGCCGACGATCCGGTCACCCGGATCGTCACCGGTGGCCCGGGCTCCGGGAAGACGTCGGTGCTCGCCCGGTTCGACGCCCTCGCCGATCCTGTCCGCCGCGGCAACCTGGAATCGCCGAGCGCGATCCGTCCGCCGGACGGCTGCGTGGCGCTGTTCATCCAGGCCCGAGGGCGTACAACCACCGAGATCGCCGACGGGATCCTGCACACGGCCGGGCTGCCTCCCTGCGACGTACGGACACTCGGCACAAGGACGCTGCTGGCCGGCCTCGATCAGATCCCGGAAGCGAAGCTGGTCGTCATCGACGCGCTCGACGAGTCCGCGGATCCGGAAGACATGATCCACACTCTGCTCGGGCCGTTACCCACCCGGTCGGTGTGGGAGGCGTGTATCTCGCCGGCCGTCCGGTGGTCGTCATGGCCCATGTGAACGCCGCCACCGTATAGGACCTGAGCACCGGGCAACAGATCGGCGAGTATTTCTGGCCAGCGGAAATCGGAGCGGTGTGGATCGGCCGCATCCGGGGCCGTGCTTGTATCGCGGCCGGCCTCGCCGACGGTGCGGTCACCGTACGGGACGACGGCACTCAGACGTCCGCTGTCCAGGCGACCGGTGCGGAATCCGTGGTCGTCACCCGGGTCTCCGGTGGGCGTCATGTCGTGTGGACGAGCCACCGCTCGGGTGTGATCCGCCGTTGGGACGTATCCACCGGAGGCCAGTTTGGGCCTCCCCTGCCGGTCTCGTCGTCCGCCCCCGCGCTCGCGACCGCCGAACTGCACGGCCGGCCCGTCGTGGTGAGCGCCGGCTACCACCACGGCGGGCAGTGCTGGGACGCCGAGACGGCCGAACCCGTCGGTGCGCCCTTCGCCAAGGACATGGGACGGACCGATCTCGCCACTGGCCGTCTGGGTGAGATGACGGTGGCCGTGACCGGCCACAAGATAAAGATCATCTGCTGGGATCCCACGACTGCTTCTCAGGCGGGCAGCAGCATAAGCGGCTTCCTGGATTCCACACCGAGCGATGCGCCGTGAAGCCGATGCGGGCTTCGGCCGGACACATCAAGCGCTGCTGGAGCGCATATGCGCTACCATGATACCATGGCGACGATCCAGGTCAGGAACATCCCCGACCAGGTGTACCTGACGTACAAACAGCGCGCCCTGCACGCTCGACAGTCCCTGCAGGAGTACCTGCTGGCCAAGCTGGTCCACGACGCCCAACAGCCCGCCATCGAGGAGATCCTGGACAGTGCGCGGGCCAACGCGGTGGAGTCTGTGACCACCGAGGACATCCTCGCCGAACTGGACCGCGGACGGTCCGCACGTTGATCGTTGTCGACGCCGGCGTCCTCGTCAAAGTCCTTGTCGAAAAGAGCCCCTCAGCCGATGCGGCACGCGAGCGGCTGAGGGGCGAAATCCTCAGCGCGCCGAGCCTGATCGATGCGGAAGTTCTCTCCGTCCTGCGCGGGCTGGCACTCGGCGGCAAACTCCCCGAGCATCGAGCCTCCGCCGCCCTGTCGCTGCTCGCCGGGATGCCCCTTCAGCGCACGCCGCTGCCCGCGCACCTTGCGCGGGCATGGCAGCTACGCGCCAACTACAGCGCGTACGACGCGTTCTACGTCGCCCTCGCGGAGCTGCTGGAATGCACACTGATCACCAGTGATGCCCGCCTCTCCCGTGGCACCGGCGCCACCTGCTCCATCGAGGTCTTCCGGTAACCACCTGGGATCATCCCGCTGTCAGTCCGACCATCGGCCGGCGAAGGAACGATGACGGCAAGTTATTATTCGCCGAATCCGCCGCGGTCAGTTCGGCCGGCGAGGTGACATGCCGGCGCGCGACGGCCACCAGCCAGCCGGGCAGCGCGGCACGGATCGCGTGCACCACCCGCCAGCCGGGCCCGAGCAGGATCCGCTCCCGCGGCGGCAGAGCGTCCAGCGACACGTTGCGCACGCAGGAGTAGCAATCCTCCCGAACACCCGCTGCACGTGTGACCGTCACGATTGTCGTATCTTATCAGCAGGTTCGTCGGTTCTGCGAAGATCAGGAGATGCGGTGCCAGCATATGACTACGATTTCTTCGTGAGTTACACCGGCGCGGACCAGGAATGGGCCGAGTGGATCTCGTGGGCGCTGGAGGAGGCCGGCTACCGGGTCCTCGTCCAGGCGTGGGACTTTGTGGAAGGGAAGAACTGGGTGAACGAAATACAGAAAGGGGTGACCAGGGCAGCCCGGGTGCTTGCGGTACTCTCCCCCGACTACCTGGAGAACTCGAAGTTCGGTACCGCCGAATGGCAGGCGTTCTGGCGGGGGGATCCGGACGGTGAGAAGCGCAGGGTCCTGCCGGTCCGGGTGAAGCACTGCGCTCCGGATGGCCTCCTAGGCGGCATCGTCTACATCGACCTCGTCGGCCTTGCGAAAGAGGAAGCCGAGAAGATCCTGATCGACCGCGTCAAGGCTTCGCTGGACGGCCGTGCGCGGCCGACCAGCCCACCCCGCTTCCCAGGCCGATAGCCCCCAAGGCCGTCCGGACGACGTTGTATGAGAGCCAGGCCGAGCTTCTTCTCTTCGGACGCGGACACACAGCACCCGAAGGACGGCAGCGGCGGCTACACCAGAAAGTCGGTGACGCTCAGGCCGGACTGGCTGACGATGGACCGGAAGGTACCAATACGCATGTTCTTGCGGCCCATGGGAACGATCACGGTTCGACCAGGTGATCCGTCGTACCGGTACTTGCGGTGGAAGCCCCGCTGACCGACGGGCCGGAAACCGTGCTTTTCGAGAATTTTGCAGATGTCGTCAGAGGAGGGCGTGCTAGGCAACTTGCAGTGTTACCTTTGCTACCTTTGCCTGGTCGACGAGATGCGCTTCAACGGCATCGCCATCCTCGAAGTACAGCTCCAGGGCCTCCCGAATGTTGGCGATGGCCTCCTGCTCGGTGTCGCCGTCACTGGCTACTTCGACTTCAAGACACCGCGCGACAAAACCGTCTTCCTCACGGTAGACGACTACCGTGAGCTGCTGCTCCGCCATCGTCCGAGATGCTCCTTACCCAGATCTGATTCGCACCACTTCCGATTACTGGGTGTAACTCTAGCAGGACGAGGGACGTTCATCAATTCGCCGGATCGATATGACGCCGCTGTCGCGGCGTGGGGTGCGTCAGCCGGCCAGGTCGGCGATCAGGTCGGGCAGGACGAGTTCCTCGTCCACGCGGACGCCGTGGTGCTGCAGGGCCGGGCGCAGCTCGGCGTCCCAGGACGCCTCGACCGGACGGCGGCCGGCGAGTTCGCCGCCGGTGACGCGGGCCAGCGTCGCCCGGTAGGCCTGGGTGTCGAAACGCCACGGCCGCCACGGGACACGCTCCAGCAGGCCGTTGCCGATGCGGATGCCGCCCCAGTCGAAGTCGCCGTGGTAGGCGAAGCGGGCGCCCTCGGCTGCGAGCAGGTCGAGCAGGCGGAGCACCGCGGCCGACGGCTGCCCGTTGACGCACACCATCGGCGGACAGTCACGCCCCAGCGCGTCGGCGGCGCTGGCGAGCACGATCGGGTTCTCGCACATCCACACCGTCCGCTCGCCGACACCGAACTCGGCCCACTCCCGCCCGGGCCGATCACCCTGCCCAGGACGATCGGCCTGAGCGGCCTGGCCGGCCTGGCCGGGTTGGACGGGAGGACCAGGCCGGCCGTTCTGTTCGGGCCGGCCGTTCTGTTCGGGCTGGTCGAGCCGGTCGGGCTGGTCGAGCTGGTCGAGCCGGTCGGGCTGGCTGAGCTGGCGCAGGGTCAGGACGCACGGCTCGCCGGCCTCCCGGGCCAGGGCCAGGATGCGGCCGGTGGTGGTGGCCGCTCCCCCGGGCAGGCCCAGGCACAGCACCGTGGAGGACAGCTCGTCACGGTGGACGCCGACCGCGGCCCACACGGCGCGGCGTTCGGCGGCGGAACCGTCCCCGGCGGGCGGCGCCCCCCGCAGCACCCTGGCCGCCGCGAGGCAGAGCGTCGCCAGCGGCCGGGTGTCGTCGAGGGCGTGCGCGTCCCCAGTGGCCGTCGCGGCCAGCCGGCCCAGCGCCACGCCCGGCGAGGGCAGCGCGGCGAGCACCCGCAGCAGGTCGGCGACGAGCGCCGCCGCCGCCTCGACGTCACCGGCGGTCAGGCGGCGCAGCATGCCGGTGGCGTCCAGCCAGGACCGCCAGGCGGCGAGTTCGGGACGTCGCGTCACGAGGGCGTCCAGCGGGGCGTGCGCCTGTGACCACGCCGCGGCCTCGGAGGCGGCCAGCGCCGCCCGGTCGGGGACCGCACCGACGAGGAGGCGCACCGCGGCTGTGAGGCCGTCCGGCGCGGCGCCGCTGGTCCGCAGCATCGTGTCGATCTCGTCCAGGGAGACCGTCAGGGACGTGCCCGCCCCGGCCCGCCGCCCCAGCAGCCGTTCGGCCGCCCGCCGCTGATCGTGGCTGGCGCGGGCGAGGGTGACCGGTCCGGTCAGCGGGCGGCCGAGCTCCATCCGGCGCCGCATCCGGTCGAGCAGCCAGGCGGTGTGCTCACCGCCGAGCAGCCGTCGCAGGCGTAGGACGTCCCCGGACTGATCCATGCGTGTCCTGCCCGGTCAGCAGACGGCCGACGGCCGGCGCCCGGTCAACAGCCGACGGCCGACCAACAGCCGGAGCCTGGTCGACGCCCGGTGTCCGGCCGGCAGCCGGCACACGGTCGACGCATCGGAGCAATGTTCGATCATCAGACAACCAGCACCCCGGTGCCCGTCCAACAGCCGGCGCCTGTCCAACAGCCGAAGCCCGGCCAACAGCCGAAGCCCGGCCAACAGCCGAAGCCCGGCCGGCGGCCGTTCGATGGCCGGGCGCACACGGCCCGTGGTCGACGGCGGGTGCGGCTGGCGGGCGTCAGCGGTCGTTCGAGGGGTCGTCATTCGATCAGGTCGTCATTCGAACGGCAGGCCGTCCGGCGGCAGGGCGCCGGCGTCGGCCGGGGTGGGCACCGGGGCCGGCTGGGGCAGGTAGGGGGCCGGTCGCTCGGCCCGCACGCGCTCCCGGCCGTCCCAGCGCCAGGGGGTGACGAGGACGGCGTCGATGTCCTCCCGGCGGGCGAGCTGCGCGATCGCCAGGCCCGGGACCTGCGGGTAGCAGCCCCACTCGCGTTCGCTGGTCATCACCACGTCCAGGTCGAACGCGGCGAGCAGGCCCAGGCACTTGGCCCGCGAGTCGTCGTCCACCCCGGCGAACGCCTCGTCCAGCGCGACCAGGCGGGGGGCGCTGGGGTTGCCCGACGAGGTGTAGAACGACGACGCGGCGGCGAACAGCGGCACGGAGGCGGCGAGCACCCGTTCGCCGCCGGAGGCCGGCCCGGCCGCCGGCCGCCACTGGCCGTCCTGGTGGCGCTGGATGGCGAACGCGTGCCACCGCCGGTAGTCCAGGGCCTGGGTCAGCTGCTCGGCCCAGCCGCCGGTGGTGTCGTCGGCGTGCTTCCGGTTGATCTCCTCCTGGAGGAAGGCGCCGACCGCGGCCCGGTCCGCCGCGCTCCAGGCGTCCGCGGTCTGCCGTAGCAGCCGGTCGCGTACCCGGCCGAACCCCTCCGGGGCGTCGTGGGCGGCCCGCCACAGCAGCCGCAGCCGCATCCCGGTGGACGTGGGGCGCTCGGCAAGATCGCTGTTGATCGCCCTGACCTGCTCCTCCGCGCCGGTGATCAGTTCCTGGAGGGTGCCGGCCACCTCGTTGACGAGATGGTTCTCCAGGATCTCGCGTTCCTTCGCGGACAGCAGCATCGCCCGCTGCCCGGTCTCCGTCTCCAGCGCGGCGACCAGGGCCGCGATGGCCTGCCGGCGGCCCTGGAACACCACGTCCACCACGATGATGCCGTCACGCACGGTCATCCCGACCGAGTGGCCGTGCCGGGACAGCGCGTCGGTGAGCACCTTGTGCTCGGCCGAGACACGCTGCTGGATCAGCTCCCAGCGCCGGTCGCCGTCGTCGGCCCCCTCGAGGGCGGCGTTGACGGCGCGGGCCAGCGCGATGGCCGGCGTCGGCGCCCACTGCTCGGCCGGGTCCGGCAGCTCCAGGCCGGGCACGGCGATCTCCAGCAGCCCGGTGGTGACGAAGGCCCGCAGGGCGTCGATCGCCCGGTCGCGTTCGGCGGCGGCAGCGGTGATCGACTCGCGTAGCTTCTCGCGCCGCCCCTCGGCCCTGCCGCGCTCGTCGCGGGCATCCTGCTCGACGCGGCGGGCCGTCCGCTCGTCGGCGTCGCAGCGGGCCAGCTCGGTGGCGACCGCGTCGAGCTTGCGGTACAGCTCGTCGACCCCGGCGCCGGCGGTCTCGACCAGGACGCGGTGGCGTCCGGCCGCGGCCTCGGCCTGGGCGTCGGCCAGCTCGGACGCCTGGCTGGCCTGCTCGCGCTGCTCCACCGCGAGGCCGAGCTCGCGTTCGGCCTCGGCGGCGGCCTGCCGGGCCCGGTCGAGCGCCTGCGCCGCCGGCCACAGCCCGGCCAGCGCCACCCGGTAGTCGCCCACGGCGGCGCGGACGGCCGCCAGCCCGTCGGCGTCCGTGGGCAGGCCGACGTCGGCGGCGAACTCGCCGGCCGCCGTCCGCGCCGTGCGCGCCGCGGCATCCCGGTCGGCGACGATCCGGACCGCCTCGTCGTGGCGGGCGTCAACACGCCGCCTGGCCTCGTGCTCGGCGGCACGTTTGACGTGGGCCTCGCGCAGGTCGCTGTCGGCCGGCAGCGCCTGGTGCTCGACGGCCAGCGCGCGCTGACGGCCGACCAGCTCGGCGACGGCCGCGGCGAGTTCGGCCAGCCGCCGCTCGACCGCGGCCAGCTCGGCCCGGACCGTCGCCAGCCGCGTCCGCCGGGCCGTCTCGCGGGCACCCTCGCCGATGTAGCCGGCGGTGTCCTTGTGCCAGGAGCCGGCCAGTATCCCGTTGCCGAAGCGACCGTCGACGTCGACCCATGCCGCGGCCCACGGCTCGGCGCGATCCCCGCCCGGCCCATTACCGACAGCGCCTGGATCGTTGCCGACAGGGCCCGGATCGTTGCCGACAGGGCCCGGATCGGCGCCGCCGGAATGGGCGCCGTCAGAGCGGGCGGCGCCCGGGTGGGCGGCACCCGGGTGGGCGGCGCCCAGGGAGTCCGGGGTGCCCAGGCCGATCGCGGCCAGCACGGCGGTGACCACCGGGCCGGTGAGCGCGGACGCGGACGGGTCGGCCTGGTCGATCGCCGGGGCCAGCACCGCGTCGAGCCCGCCGCCCGGCACGGGCCGGCCGGGACGGATCAGGACGTCGTCGCTGACGGGATCGCGCAGGGCGCCGTCCGGGGTGATCCACGCGTCGAGGATCCCGGCTGCCTCCAGCGCTGCCTCGATACCCGCCCGGTGTTCCTCGGGCACACCGTCGACGAAGTCGACGACCTTCCACAGCGCGGCGCCGGCCCGGCCGTCGCGGGCCGCGGCGGCCCGGGTGTACGGCGTCGGCGGCGCGTCGTGGCCGCCGGCCTCCAGACGGGCGATCTCCTCGGCGAGCCGGTCGCGTTTGCCGCCTGCCGCCGCCCGCTCGGCGTCGACCTGGGCCTGCCGGCGGCCGAGCGCGGCGGTGGCCTGCCGGGCCGCGGTGTCCACGGCCGTTGTCACCGGGTTCGGGCCGTCGAGGGTCTCCGCCCATGCTTCCGCGGCGGCCAGCACCTCGTCGGCGTCGGCGACCCGCAGCAGGGCCGTGCCGGCCAGGTAACGCGCGTACGCCTCGAGGAGCTCGGCGCCGCGCCGGGCGGTCAGCTCGTCGGCCTCGGCGATCCGGTTGATCGCGGCCTGCCGCTCGGCGCTGATCCGGTCCAGCTCCTCGCGGGCTGTCCGCGCGGCGGTCTCGGCCGTCCACGCCTGCGTCAGCAGCCCGTCCAGGCGGGTGACGGCGTTGCGCTGCCGGTCGACGAGCGCGGTGCCCGCCCTGGCGGCGGCCGGGTAGGGCGGCTGGTCACCGTCCAGCTCGGCCAGCACCGTGGCATGCCGGTCGGTGATGCGGGCCGCCTCGGCCGCCCGCGCCGCCGTGGACAGCGCGGCGCCGAAGGTCTCCTCGTCCGCGGCGGCGGTCCGCCGGGCGGCGGTGGAACGGGCCTGCCGGCGCCTGACCGCCTCGTCGGCGGACGCGCTGTCGCTCCGGCGGCCGGCGGCGAACCGGGCCAGCCGCTCGGCCTCGGCGCCGGCGGTGCGCAGCGCCTCGGCGTCGCGCATCTCCGGGCTGTCCTGCAACGCCGTCCGCCGCACCTCCAGCGCGGCCCTGGCCGCGGCCAGCTCCTCGAGGCGGTGCTGCGCGGCGGCCAGCGCCTCGCTCGCCGTCTGGTGCGCGCTGTCGGCCTCACCGAGCTCCCGGCCGAACTGTTCGTAGCGGCTGTGCGCCTGTCGCGGCGGTGCCACGGCGCGTTTCGCGGCGACGGCCGCGTAGCGGCGGTAATGGGTCAGGAACGCGTCCGCGGCGGTTCTCGCCTCGTCCAGGCCGCGCAGCGCCTCGCGTTCCTCGTCCAGGCCGCGGAACGCCTCGGCCACGGTCGCCACCAGCGCCGGATCCAGCGGCGGCAACGCCTCGGTCAGCGCCCGGGAGAGCAGCTTCTCGTCGGGCTTCTTCGACAGCTGCGGCTGGCGGAGCTGGATGAGCAGGTTGACCAGCGCCTCGTAACGCTGCGTGCCGAGACCGAACAGTGTCTCGTCCACGGCCCGGCGGTAGTCCGACGCCGTGTCGTACACCGCGCCGTACCCGTCGACGGCCTCCCTGAGCTTGTCCCGGGTCAGCGCCACCCTGGTCGGGCCGACCAGGGACAGCTGCGGGCCGATCCGCTGCCGGGTGACGAAGAACCAGTGCCGGGCGATGCCGCGCCCGGCCACCGCCTTGAGGCCGACACCGATCGTGCGGTACTCGGCGGCGCCGTCCGCGCACAGCCGGCCGAACTCCAGCCAGGTGTACCCCAGCCGTTCGGGATGCGGATGCCGGCCGCCGAGCAGCAGGTTCCACTCCATCCGCTTGTTGCGGTCGCCGTCCGGCTCGACCCGGTGCGCGGCCAGCTCGCCGTCGAGCAGGAACGGCAGGGTCAGCGCGAGCACCTTCGACTTGCCGGTGCCGTTGTTGCCGCGCAGCAGCAGCCGGCCGTCATGGAAGTGGAACTCCTCGACGTCGTAGTAGAAAAGGTCCACCAGGCCGGTGCGCAGCGGCTGCCAGCGCTGCCGGCGCGGCGTGGGTGCCTCGGCGCTCACCCGCGAGCCGCCTTCCTGTCAGTGGTGGTGTCCCTGGTCTGCTCGGCTCTGCCCCGGGCCCGGCCGGCCCCGCTCCCCTGCCGGCCGGTCCCGCTCCCCTGGCCTGCTCTGCTCCCCTGGCCGGTCCTGTTCCCCTGGCCGGCTCTGCCCCGGCCGGTGCGGGCCGCCGGGCCGGTGCGGATCGTCGGCGCCTCGACCGCGTACCGCGCGATCGCGGGCCGGGCGAGCACCATCGGCTGGTCACCGGGGACGTCGACGACCAGCCGCAGCGCGCGCAGCTTGTCCAGGGCCGCGGCGAGCAGTTCGGCGTCGGCGCCCGGCTCGGTGACACCGCGCCGCCAGTAGGCGGCATGTTCGACCGCCATCTTCCGGACGTGGGCGCGCAGCCGGGCGGTCGGCACCGGTTCGCCACGGCCGGCCGCGGCGGCCAGATACTCGGCGACGAGCAGGGTGACATGGCCGTCGGTGCGCTGTTCGGGCATCCGCACGTCAGTCACCTCGTCGTCGGGGTCGACCATGGCGATGCCCTCGGCGCGCATCTCGGCGACCAGGCCGGTGGCCTCCTCGATCCGCCGGGTGATCGCGTGCCGCTGGCTGGTCAGGTAGGCGCGCTCGTCCTCGGCGAGCTCGTCGTAGTAGACGACCGGGTCGTCCAGCAGACGGCGGGTCAGCCGGTGGCGCAGCGCCCGGTTACGCAGCTCGTCGGTGTCGGCGACCGGCTCGTGGGTCAGCTCGGCCAGCCGCTGGCCGAAGTCCGCGGCCTCGATGGTGGACGGGCCGCGGACGCCGGTCAGCATCGACGCCAGGATCCGGCGGCGCACGTCGTACAGCACGTCACCGGTGTCGGTGAGGTAGGCGTCCTCGTCGCCGGCGACCCGTTCGAGCACGCCGAGGGTGAGCAGCAGCCGGACCACCCCGACCAGGTCGGAACGCTCGTCCCGGCGGCTGAGGGTGAACGTGACACCGGCGGCGGCCAGCTCCGGGTCACTGGCCGCGACGATGATCCCCTCGGCCAGCCGGCCGAGGGTGACCTGCGCGTCGGCCGTCTCCAGCACCACCAGCGCGAGGCAGAGCAGCACGTAACGGCGGCGCCCGAACGGTGCCCGGCCACGGCCCTCCCGCGCCGGATGCGTGCCGTCCGGATCAGCCGGCACCGTCTTGAACAGCCGCGCCGACTCGACGTCGACGACCAGCCGCCAGCCGGTCTCCACGGCGAGCCATTCGCGCAGCTGCGCGGCGTTGCGGCGGACCAGCCGCAGCGCGTCGTCGTCCGCGCCGGCGCTCAGCAGGGGCTTGGCCAGCAGGATGCGCAGGGCCTTGCGCCGCTGCGCCCGCTTCTCCTCGGTGGACGCGTCCCCGGTCATAGCGCTTCCGGTCATACCGCTTCCCGTGCCCCGCCGGGCCGCGCCGCGGTCAGATCGACGATCTCGACAAGGTGCTCCGGGCCGTGCAGCACCCCGTCACAGGTCTCGATCGCCACGGTGCCCCCGTCGGGGACGAGCGACAGCCGGATCTCCATGCTGCCGTCGCTGGTGGTGGTCTTCACCTCGGTCTCGCCCGGCAGCCGGGCCGCGAGCGCGTCCCCGAGGACGCCGAGGAACAGCCGGAACGCCTGCCGGTCGAGCACATCGAGGCCGGAGAGCAGGACCGGCCCGGCGGTGGCCAGCCGTTGCCGGGCTGCCGCGGCCTCCTCGGCCTCCCGGGCGGCCTGCTCCTGGAGGAACCGGCGCTGCCCGGCGCGGTCCGCGACCCGGTTGGGCTGCCCGCGCCGCTCGTAGGAGCCGGTCCGGCGCAGCTGCGGGCTGATCCGTACCGGTGGTGCCTGCCGCCACGGCGTGGCCGGCGTCGGCTCGTCCTCCTCCCAGGCCGTCAGGGTCTCCTGGGTGACCGTCAGGTGCCGGGCCGAGGTGAGGCCGAACGCCGCCCGCCACAGCCGGTGGGCCGCCGCGTCGTCCGGTGCCTCGGCGAACCAGCGGCTGAGTGCGCGGAAGTCCGCCGACCGGTCCGAACGCCCCGAGCGGCGCTCGTTGAGCGCCGCCACGGTGTCGATGAGCTGGGTGATCGCCGTGACGGCCGCGCCGCGCAGCAGCCGGGCCTGGGACGGATGGCGCGAGTCGGCGGAGAGGAACCAGTCCCGCAGGCCACGCCACCGGTTGCGCCAGTCGGCCAGGGATGCCGCGGCCGCGGCATCGTAGGCGGCGGACGCGTCCGCGTCGATGACGGGACGTCCCCCGGCACCCCTGACAGCGCTCTCGGCGCTCTCAGAATTATTACTGTCAGTCACAGTACTGCCAGTCACGTTGCCGGTGGCACCGCTGCCGGTGCCGTCGGTGCCGTCGGGGATGTCCGGGACGACGTCGGCGGCCTCCCGGCGGGCGGCGAGCACCAACAGGCGGTCCACGCCGGCTGCCTCGATCCGGCCGAGCAGGGTGGCGATCTCCGCTCCCCGGTTGGCCAGGTCGGCGATGAACCGGTTGATGTAGTCGATGAGCCGCTGCTTGTAGGCGACGAAGGCGTCCACGTTCCCGTCGGCGAAATCAATGACCCGACGCAACGAGGCCATGAATGCCTGTGCGTTGTCGGCGAGCCCGGTGAAACGTTCGGCCAGCGCCAGCAACAGCAGGTGCACCTTTGCCGGATCGAGACGTCCCGGGCCCGCCGCGGCCATCTCCGCCAGTGCGTGCAGCTGGGTGGCGATGTCCTCCAGCGCCACCGACTGCAGCGCGCCCTTGCGGCCGACCGCCTCCTCGTAGACGGTGATCGCGTCCTCGGCGGCCTGCCCGGCCACGGTCAGCTGGTAGAGGTAGCGGGCCCGGTGGAAGTCCTCCACCGTGACCACCCGGGAGGTGTCGGGATCGGCCCGCAGGTTCCCCCACTCGACCAGCTTCTCCAACGCCGCGACCACCGGCTCGGTATCCCCCGGCCGCCCCAGGTCCACGCTGACGTCCTCGGGCCGCATGTGCACGATGAACCGGTCCCGCGCCCGCGCGAACGTCGTCAGCACGTCCCGGTAAAAGGGGGCATTCGGTGCGCTCAGGTGCGCGAACGGCTGTCTGGACGCGCCGTTTGCCGCCCTCTCACCGGTCCCCGCGTCAGCCATCACACCGACCAGTATTACGAACCATCCGCCGCCCACGAAACGCGGGTACCCGGTCACAAACAGTGTTGCACTGGATGCCACCCCGGCATGATCCTCGCGACGGTCTTCTGGCCATCTCCCTCCGCCGCGGGCCGCGGCTGTCAGGCGCGTAGCAGGGTGATGGTGCGGCCGGCGGGGCTGGGGATGGTGATGATGGTGGTTCTGTCGGTGATGGGTGGGGCGTCGGGACGGGTGTCGAAGAGGACAAGGACGCCGTGGTCGAGATGGATGCGGTCGAGGTAGCCGTCGAGCTGGATCAGGCCGCGGCGCAGCGGGTCGGCCTCGCCCGCGCGGCGGACCTTGAGTTCGAGGGCTTCGCGTTGCCAGTGGCGTCTGCCGTCCGGGGTGGTGTAGAGCCAGCGGATGAGCAGGTCGATGCGGCCGCGGCCGATGCCGTATTCGCGGGTGACGTAGCCGCCGCCGTTGACGACACGTTGGAGGAAGCCCATGAGGACGAGCTGGGGGGCGGCCTCGGGGTAACGCCGGCCGGAGGCGAGGATCTCGCCGCTTTCCGTCCAGAACTCGGTGAAC
>NZ_CEVIVD010000078.1:0-2059 GCF_982290655.1 Protofrankia sp. CiP1_Cm_nod3 | reverse complement strand
GTTGACGAGCCAGGGCTGGCCGGCGGTGAGCTCGACCGCCCGGTCGACGGCGGTGGGGGTGAACTCCTGGCCGGTGTCGGCGGTGTGCTGGGCGTAGAGTTCGGCGACCTCGTCCGGGGTGAAGTCCCCGAGCCGCAGCGATTCTAGTTTGATGTTGAACGGGCTGGAGGTGCCCAGCCGGGACGGGTCGCCGCCGGATGCAGCCTTGTAATCGCGGACGTCGCGCAGGCCGCAGAGGGCAACCGAGGCGGGGAAGTGGCTGGGGCGGCTGCGGTAGCCGTCGCGGAGCTGGCTGAGGACGCTGATCAGGGTCTGGCCCTGGAGCGCGTCGATCTCGTCGAAGAACAGCACCAGGGGGCGGGGGGACGCCTGCGCCCAGGCTGCCAGTCCCGCGGCGAGCAGGGTGCCTTCCGATACCGCCGGCCAGGGTGGTGGACGCAGTTCAGATGGCAGTGTCCATTCCGCGTCGGCCCGGATCCGGTCGAGGATGGCGCGGGTCGCCGCGCCGATGTCGTCTTCCCACGCCCGACCAGCCTCGCAGGAGAACAGCAGCGCCGCATACCGGCCTTCGGCGGTCAGTTCGTCGGCGAGCGCCTGCAGCGTTGTCGTCTTGCCCGTCTGCCGGGGGGCGTGGACGACGAAATATCCCTCCTGGTCGATGAGGCCGGGCGCCTCCGGCAGCCGTGCCAGGGCCGGAATCATGTAGTCGATCCCCACCCGGCACGGCCCGGCGGTGTTGAACCGACGTCCCACCTCGGTACCTCTCCTCCGCGATACTTCGTTGCGATCGTCACTCTACGGTGGCTTCGTCGACCATCCGCAAAACCAGTGTGGTCCGTTGGGACGCTGCGCACCTGACGCTGGGGCTGGTGGGGCCGCGTCACACATGGCCGCGGGATCGTTGCCGCTGTCTGCTCGGCTGTCGAAGTGCGCGCTAAGGATGTAACCGTGAGCCGGGCGCCGCGGACCCGCGCAGACGGTTTATGATCTTGTCGAGGCTGCGGACCTGGGTGGAGCTCGGGCCGTAGACGGCCGTCAGGTCGGGGCGCAGGGATTCGAACGCGGCCAGGGCCTCGTCGGGGCGGCCGGCCCGCCGGTGCTGGCGGCGCTGCCCGCGGCGGGTTCGATGATCAGCGGGACGAGGGTGGCGTAGACGGCGGGAATGCCGTGACGTTTCTGATCGTGCCGGCCCAGTCGTAGATGTCGCCGAACAGGACACGGTGGAAACGTTGAAGATGCGCGGTGCCAAAGGCGCCGGGCAGTGAACGTGTGGTCAGGCGGATACGCTGGATGCCGACGGCTGCGTGTTCCACGGCCGCGAGCTCCTCGGGATCGCGTATACCCAGCTTGTTCCGTAAGCAGTTCGTGCCGGGCCGGCAGTAGGGGTCGTCATCCACCTGGTCGGTCGTGCTCCCGCCGGTAGCGGGCGAGAACCTCCACGACGGCGTCTTCCGTGGACCGCGCGCCGTCCGCGACATGGCGGAGCAGGTCGACGGTTTCGGCGTCGAAGGCATGGCCCTCAAGACGGGCGCCCGCGATCGCGTCGGCAAGGGCGTCGTCCGGGCCGAGCAGCTGCGGGGCGTAGTAGTCACGGATCAGCACCTGGTCGATCGGGTCGCTCGAGCGCGCTCCTTCCGGCAGCCCACCGCGGGTCAGCCGCCAGGGCGCCTCCGCGTGGGTGAGCCGGGAAAGCTCCTCACCACTGAGATCGCCGTATTGTTCGATCACCCAGGACACGATCTCCCGTGCCCGCGTACCCAGACGCCCGGCATCCCCTGACGGCCAGGAGCAGACGCCGAATCCGCTTCCGCGATAGCGGGATAGCGGAGGCTGGACCGGCTGCCGGGACCCGCCGACTGCCACACGTCCGGCCTTCCGGTGCTCTGTGTGGCCCCAGAACTGTCAAGTATGCGCCCATTCCGTGGTGGCCTGGGATGGAGTCCGTCTGGTAAATTTCATCTTATGGGTAGAGTAGAGCGCATAGTACAGCGACGACTCGCCGAAGAACAGCGTCGCGAAGAAAATGCTGACAGGGCTATGGAAGAGCTTCTTGGAAGCG
>NZ_CEVIVD010000077.1:22176-23554 GCF_982290655.1 Protofrankia sp. CiP1_Cm_nod3 | reverse complement strand
GGGCTGTTCACGGGTGGGGCTGTTTCAGCGCGGCCTGGGCACGGCGTCAGGTACCCAGCAGCAGGTGGCCCACCGCGTACACGAACGCGGCGGCCGTGGCCAGTGGGAGGATCGCTACCAGCGGCCACCCGACAGGATGGCCGTCGTGCTGGGGTGCCTGCCCGGGGATGTCGGCGGGCGCTGCCGCGCCGCCCGGCTCGGCCACGGGCTCGGCGCGGATCTCGGTGGCCGCGCGGGCGACGGCACGGTCGGCGACAACCGCTGCCACGGCGGCGGCGACCGCGATCAGCGCCGCCTCCCAGGCGGCCGGACCGTCCGCGAAGCCGCCGAGGAGAGCACCCGCACCGGTACCGGCGGCGAGCCCGACGGCCGGCGCGACAGCCAGCCCGGCCGGCCCACCGGCCCGCGGCCCGGGGCGGGCCCGGCCCCACCCGGTGGGCCCCGCCGCTCCTCCCGGCCCGGTGAGCGCACCCGTGCGCGGCATCGCGGCACACAGCCGTGTGACGAGGACGGCCGTACCCGCACCCAGCAGACCGGCGGCCAGCACCGCGGGGCCGACCAGCCGGCCGTCCGGCGCCCGGATGGCGGCCACGTTCAGGCAGCCGGCCAGCAGGGCGACCAGAACCACTCCGCTCAGGCCCGCGGCCATGTCGACCGTGACCGTCGCCGCCCGTCCCACCGGGGAGCCGTGACGGCGGGCGGTGGCCCGCCGCTCCCCTGCCCCGAGCAGCCGTCTCACCGGCGGCGCGGAAAGAACATGATCATACTGCTGCCGGGCCCCGGTCGCCGCTGGCGGCCCGGCCCACGGCGAAGCACCGGCGGCCCGCGCACCCCCGCGCCGTCTGGCCAGCTGGACGAGGATGACCGCCACCACGGCGGGGCCGATGACCCCGGCCAGGTTCCCGATCCCGTCGGAATCGGTCAGCGCGGCGGTGACGTCCGCGGCCAGCGCCGCCACCAGCACGATCGCGAGGGTCCCGGTCGACGCCCCGAGCGCCCGCACCCAGGCCCGGCCGAGCAGGACCCCTTCGACGGCGATGACGGCGGCGAGCGGAAGCCGCCCCACGGTCGCGGCGAGCACCGGTACGGCAGCGGCGACGGCGACGCAGATGCCGGTGAGAGGCGTCCGCGGGCAGCCCGGTCGCCGCGGGTGACTGTCCACCGGCGTGCCGGCCGGCTTCGTCCTGAGGACCGTCCTGCCTCCGCGGGCGTACACGTCCCCATGTTCCCACGGCTGCCGTGGGCGGTCGCGGACGACAGCGGCGAACCGGGCGAAACACCCAGGTGGACACCCAGGTGGACACCCGGATGGACAGCCGGATGGACAGCCGTATGCACGCCTGGGTGGGCGGTCCGTCCGGGCACCTGTCGCCGTATG
>NZ_CEVIVD010000077.1:17048-22151 GCF_982290655.1 Protofrankia sp. CiP1_Cm_nod3 | reverse complement strand
GTCCGGCGGGCATCGGCCTGTCCGGCGGGCATCGGCGTCGGCCGGAGCGGCTCGCGGCCGGCGAGCGTGGCCGTCCCGGGGCCCTACCGGGCGGGACGAGCCCGGGGCAGGACGGTTCACCCACCGGCGAACGGCGGCAGCACCTCCACGACGGCACCGTCCGTGAGCGCCACGTCAGCATGATCGCGGCGCCCGACCGGCAGGTCGTCCACCAGGAACGCGCAGTGGGCCAACAGCTCCGCGAGTGCGCCCGGGTGACGTTTCGCCACGGTTGCCAGCAGGTGCGCAAGGGTCTCGGCGTCCTGCCGCTCCTCGGGCACGCCCGCCGCGTGCCGGGCGGCGGCCCAGTAGCGGACAGTCACGCGGGCCACCGGCACCCCCTCCCGCCGTCGGCCACACCGGTCTCCCTGGAGGCATCGCGATCACCAAGGGTGCATCCGGCCCGGGGCTGGCCAGGGTCGCGCGGGCCGGTCGCGGGCGTGTCGGCACAACGCCCGATGCCGTCGGAGCCGGCCTCTACCGGGGGCCTGCCACGAAATCCGGAAAAGCCACGAGCGGCGGTGCCATCAAGATCAAAATCTTGGCCGGTTACGGAACGATCACGGTAACGATGGACCGTGGCGAGAATCTCAGCGCCCACAGCGGGGAGAACTCCTCATGCGGTAGGAGTGGAGTACGACACTCCGCTATCCTCCCCACAGGCCGGTCTTCGTTTCGCGCCCATGACGGCCGTGGAACGCGAACCGACCGCAAGGTATCCGTGGGTCGACGCTGCCCCAACATCGCAACCGAACCCTGGAGGAGTCAACTTGAGCGTCGTCCTGTTGCTCACCAACGCCCCCGGACCATCCGCGGAGTCCTTTCCCTCGCTCGGGCTCCTGACCCACACCGTTCGTGTCGCTCCGCTTGAGGCCAGCGCACTCCTTGACGCACCCCCGGTGGATGTCGTGGTGGTGGACGGGCGCCGGGAACTGGTTGTCGCCCGTGGCCTGTGCCGCCTGCTGCGCACGACCGGGCTCACCACCGCGCTGCTCGCCCTCGTCACCGAAGGCGGACTGGCCGCCGTGTCAGCCGACTGGGGCGTCGACGACGTGGTGCTCGACAGCGCCGGGCCAGCCGAGGTCGAGGCGCGGCTGCGGCTCGCGATCGGCCGGGTGGCGACCGCCGGCGGCACCGCCGAGGCCGGCGTCATCCGCTCTGGCGACCTGTCGGTGGACGAGACCACCTACTCGGCCAAGCTGCGTGGCCGTCCGCTTGAGCTCACCTTCAAGGAGTTCGAGCTGCTGAAGTACCTCGCGCAGCACCCGGGCCGGGTCTTCACCCGCGCCCAGCTCCTGCAGGAGGTCTGGGGCTACGACTACTACGGCGGCACCCGGACCGTCGACGTCCACGTGCGTCGCCTGCGGGCCAAGCTCGGCCCGGAGCACGAATCGATGATCGGCACCGTGCGGCACGTCGGTTACAAGTTCGTCGCTCCCCCGATCGCCCCGCTGCCCGGCGGCGAGGCGGTGCCCGGCTCCAACAGCCGGGAAGTAATACGTACTCCCGAACGCGTGTAGTGCCGGCCAGGGTCCGGGTGGTTCCAGCCGGAGTCCGGGGCCACCGGACCGGTCACGTCGCTTTACCCGGACCTCCGGGCTGTTTCGCGACATGGCGAGGACCTCGGCGCGAGAAAGCGTACGGTGTCACTCCTGGACGGGCACGGCACGCCCGTCGGACGCCGTGACCAGCAGGTGCCCGTGCGCCGGGGCTCCCGCCGGCACGGCGTCGCCCGATATCCGGCCGGTGCTGCGATCCAGCCAACAATGTGATCAAGCCGGATTCATGACCGGACCGGGAAATCTCCGGCCGCGGCAGGCCCACCCGGATGAAAACCAGTACGGAACGCCCTAATGTCGCGGGAATGAGACTGCGCTGGACGCGGCACCTGACTCCCCGGACAGTGGACGACCTGCGGCAGCTGGCTGCCACGGCCACGGCGGCCGACGGAGCCGGCCCACTGTCCGACGACGCCGCGTTACGGCTGACGACACAGCCACTGACCGCCGCGCAACACCTGATCGTCACCGTCCCGGGCCCCGCGGCGCCCCCGGCCGTCCCAACCGGCACAGCCGGCACGGCAGGCCCGACCGGCACAGCCGTCCCAACCGGTGTCCCGACCGGCACAGCCGTCCCAGCCGTCCCGACCGTCCCAGCCGGCACGGCATCCCAGGACGACGAGACGTCGGCCTCCCAGAACAGCGCAGGGACCGCCCATGACGACGACGCCGGAACGATCGCCGGATACGCCTACCTGGCCACCCCTGATGCCCACGGCTGGCAGGCGGAGGTCGTCGTGCACCCCGCCCGACGCCGTCAGGGTGTCGGCGGCCACCTGCTGGCCGCCCTGACCACGGCCGCCGACCAGGCCGGCGCGGACCTGCACGTCTGGGCGCACGGCGACACGCCCGCGGCGGCAGCCCTGGCGGACAGGTACGGCTTCAGCCGGCAGCGGGTGCTCTGGCAGATGCGCCGCGCGCTGCCCGCCCCGGTCTCCCCTGACGGACGCAGGGCACACCCCGGCCACCCCACCGGTCACGCTCCCGGCCACATCCCCGGTCACGAGGCCCCGCCTCTCCCGGACGTGACGCCCCCGCCCGGGGTGACCATCCGGGCCTTCGTCCCAGGGCAGGACGAGGACGCGTGGGTGGCGGTCAACAGCGCCGCCTTCGCGGACCATCCGGAACAGGGACGCTGGACGGTGGAGGATCTCCGGCTGCGCGAGGCCGAGCCGTGGTTCGACCCGGCGGGCTTCTTCCTCGCCGAAGCGGCGGGCCAGCTCGTCGGCTTCCACTGGACGAAGGTGGAGGCGGGCATCGGCGAGGTGTACGTCGTCGGGGTCGCGCCCACCGCCGCCGGACGCGGGCTCGGCCGGGTACTGACCCTGATCGGCCTGCACCACCTGCGCGACCGTGGCCTGGCCACGGTGATGCTCTACGTCGACGACACCAACCGCCCGGCGGTACGCCTCTACGAGACCCTCGGCTTCACCCCCTACCACTGCGACATCTCCTACCTGCGCGAACCGGAGGCCCAGCCCGGATCCGGGCCCGACCGGCTCTGAGCCACCCGGTCGACGGGGCACGATCACGCTCACCACACGGTTACGCAACAGGCGTCCTGGCTCCCGCCCGGTTGCGTAACGTCCCGCCAGCCCGCGACCGCCCCGGTGGGCGGCGGGGTCAGGGGCCGGGCATCGGGTCAGGGGCCGGGCATCGGGCTGTCCGCGAGGCGGAGGCGGTAGCCCACACCGCGGACGCTCTCGATCAGCCGGGGTTTCCCCGCCTTCCCCGTATCCCCCAGGCGGCCGCGCAGCCGGCGGATGTGCACGGCGAGCGTGTTCGTCTCGTGGCTGCTCGTGCCCCAGACACGCTCGAGCAGCGTCTGGTGGGTGACCACGGATCCGGCCTGCTCCAGCAGGATCCGCAGGAGCCTGAACTCCCGCGGCGGCAGCCGCACCGGGATGCCGTCCACCCACACGTCGTAGGCGGCGAGGTTCAGGGTGATCGCTCCGGCTCGCAGCACCGTGGGCCAGGCCCGCTCCAGGTCGCTCCCCCGCATGGACCGGGCCAGGGCCAGGACCTCGTTGACCCGGTAGGGCTTGGCGACGCAGGCACTCGCGCCGGCCGCGAGCCCCGCCGCCGCCTGCCGCCGGTCCTGCGGGCCGACCCCGAGCAGGATCGGCATGTCGTCCCGGGTACGGACGGTCCGTACGACCGTCACCCCGTCCACGATCGGCAGCCGGGCGGAGATCAGCAGCACCGCTGGCGCGAGACGGCCGATCTCCAGCAGCGCCCGGGCACCGTCGGGGACGACGCTGACCCCCATGCCCTCGTCGGCGAGGGCGGTGAGCAGTTCGGTGTCCGCGGCGGCGTCGGCGACCAGCAGTGTCGGGCCCGGCGGCGCTGCTGAGCCCGACGTCACCGGTACCGACAGCAGACCAGGCGCCAGCGGGCCCGGCACCGGCACCGGCACCGGTGGACGCGGCGGGCCGGCCGCCGTGGGCTCGTCGACCGCACGGCACCGCTCCACCGGCACGGACTCGTCATCAGCTGGCCGCACAGGACGCATCCAAGGGATCGTGACGGCTCCACAACGGCCCGCGGAGTGGCCCGCGGCCACGACAGGGCTTGCGGAGTGGCCTGTGGCCACGACAGGGCTTGCGGAGTGGCCCGCGGCCACGACAGGGCTTACGGAGTGGCCCGCGGCCACGACAGGGCTTACGGACACGACGGGGACCGGCTCAGCCGAAGCGTCCGGTGATGTACTCCTCCGTACGCTTCTCCGTCGGATTGGAGAAGATCTTCTCGGTCCGGTCCATCTCCACCAGCCGGCCGGGGTCGCCGGTCCGGTCCAGGGTGAAGAACGCCGTGGTGTCGCTGACCCGGGCGGCCTGCTGCATGTTGTGGGTCACGATGACGATCGTGTAGCTGGACTTGAGTTTGGTGATCAGATCCTCGATGGCCAGGGTGGAGATGGGGTCGAGGGCGGAGCACGGCTCGTCCATGAGCAGCACCTGCGGTTCGACGGCGATGGCCCGGGCGATGCACAGGCGCTGCTGCTGGCCGCCGGACAGGCCCGCGCCGGGCCGGCCGAGCCGGTCCTTGACCTCCTCCCACAGGTTAGCGCCGCGCAGCGACTCCTCGGCCCGTTCGTCGAGCAGCGACTTCTTGCGGGTGCCGTTGAGCTTCAGCCCGGCGACGACGTTGTCGTAGATGGACATCGTCGGGAAGGGGTTCGGCCGCTGGAAGACCATCCCGACGGCGCGGCGCACGTTCACCGGGTCGACCCCCGGCCCGTAGAGGTCCTCGCCGTCGAGGAGCACCCGGCCCTCGACCCGGGCCGCGGGCAGCACCTCGTGCATGCGGTTGAGCGTGCGCAGCACCGTGGACTTGCCGCAGCCGGACGGCCCGATGAACGCGGTGACGCTCTTCGGCTCGATGCTGAAGTGGATGTCGGAGACGGCCCTGAACTTTCCGTAGTAGGCGGTCAGCCCGGAGACATCGATACGGGTGGCCATGGGTTACCTCGGCTTCTCGCGCTTCGGTCGTTCGACGGACGGCA
>NZ_CEVIVD010000077.1:7514-16789 GCF_982290655.1 Protofrankia sp. CiP1_Cm_nod3 | reverse complement strand
TGGACGGCGTGGACGGGGCAGGAGAGGAAAGCATCACCGGACCCTGGCCAGCCGGGCGATCAGTCGCGCGGCCGCGTTGAGCAGCATCACCAGGACGATGAGCGTCAGCGCGGCACCCCAGGCCCGGTCGATGGCGACCTGTTGCGGCTGGCCGGCCTGCGAGTAGATGTACAGCGGCAGCGCCGACTGCGGGCCGGAGAACGGGTTGAAGTTGATGGAGTCGGTCCCGAAGATGGTCAGCAGCAGCGGCGCGGTCTCACCGGCGACCCTGGCCACCGCGAGCATCACCCCGGTGACGATCCCCGGCAGCGCGGTCGGGAGCACGACCTTGACGATCGTCCGCCACCGGCTGACACCGAGCGCGTAGCTGGCCTCCCGAAGATCGTTCGGGACGAGCTTGAGCATCTCCTCGGCGGAGCGCACCACAACGGGGATCATCAGGATCGTCAGGGCGAGCGCGCCGGCGAAACCGGTTGGCTTCTGCTCGAGCGCGAGGATGTAGAACGCCAGGATGAACAGACCGGCGATGACGGAGGGCAGGCCGGTCAGCACGTCCACGAAGAAACTGATGGTCCGGCTGATCCGGCCCCGGCCGTACTCGACCAGGTAGATCGCTACCAGCAGGCTGAACGGAACGGCGAGAAGGCTGGCCAGGGCGATCTGTTCCAGGGTCCCGATCAGGGCGTGGTAGATGCCGCCGCCGGCGTCCCGCGCCCCGATGTTCCGCATGGAGTGGGTGAGGAAATTGACGTCGACGCGTTGCGCGCCCTTGGAGATCACGCTCGCCAACACCGCGACCAGCGGGATGACCGCGAGCAGGAAGGCGAGGTACACCAGGGTGGTGACGCCACGGTCGGTGGCCCGCCGGGAGCCCTCGACGGCGATCGACGCCACGGTCTGGCCGATCAGGTAGAGCGCCCCGGCGATCAGCACGAACTGGATCCGGCTCGTTATCGGGGCCAGCACGTACAGCACGACGGTGGCGGCGACGGCACCGGCGCCGATCGCGGGGAACACCGCCCGCGGCAGCCGTCGGCCGACCAGATGCAGGCCACCGGGGGCGGCGGCCATGGCGGCAGTCGATGTACTCATGCGGCGGCACCTGAGAATTCACGTCGGCGGGCGATGATGGCCCGGGCGATCATATTGACGATCATAGTGACGACGAACAGGACGAGACCGGAGGCGATGAGCGCTCCGCGACCGACGCTGTTGGCCTCGGCAAAGCCGTTCGCCACGTTCGCGGCGATGGTGTTGCCGGCCGGCGACAGGATCTGCCAGGAGATGCCGAAGGACGCGGGCAGTACCAGGGCGACCGCGATCGTCTCCCCCATCGCGCGCCCGAGCCCGAGCATCGACGCGCTGATGACTCCCGGCCGGCCGTACGGGAGCACCGCCGTGCGGATCATTTCCCACCGGGTCGCGCCGAGAGCGAGAGCGGCCTCCCGGTGCGCGATCGGCACCTGGAGGAAGACCTCCCGGGAGAGGGCTGCGACGATCGGCAGGATCATGATGGCCAGGACGACCGACGCGACGAAGATCGAACGTCCGACAACGCTGTTGTCGGTGGCGAACAGCGGAATCCAGCCGAAATAGTCGGTGAGGAACTTCTGGACGCCCTCCATGCGCGGGACGAGCACGATCAGGCCCCACAGCCCGAAGATGACGCTGGGGACGGCGGCGAGCAGGTCCACGACGAACGCCAGCGGGGCCGCGAACCGGCGAGGCGCGTACACCGTGATGAACAGTGCGATGCCGACCGCCACCGGCACGGCGATGGCCATTGCTATGACGGCCGTGAGCAGCGTGCCGAACAGCAGGGCCGCGACTCCGAAGACCGGCGGCGAGCCGTTCGGGAACCACTCCGTGGTAGTCAGGAAGTTGCCGGTGTTGGCGCTGAGGGCGTCCGTCGCCTCCAGCACCAGAAAGGCCGCGATCGCGGCGATGAGCGCGAGAAGGCCGAGACCGGCCGACCGGGTCAGGTTTTTGAACAGGGCGTCCATGGGTCTGGCCCGGGCGCCGTCGCTGCTGTTGGTGGGCTCCGCCGTGGCCACGGCGGCGTCGTTCCCCGGCGAGCCTTTCCGGGGGCCGTCCGGCTCACTGCTCATCATGCCTCTCAACAGGTTGTGTCAGGCAGTGTGCCCGCCCGCCCGCCTCACGCGGCGGGCGGGCGGGCACAGCGATGGATCGTCCGGTCAGGACTTGTGGGTACCGGATCGCCGTTTCAGAATCATGAAATTGTCGCTACGGCCGAGCGCACCCTCGCTGCAAGCCCACTCGGGAGCGGAGCGTAACCGAGGTTGGCGATAGCGGCCTGACCGTCCGCGGAGGAGGTGTAGGTCAGGAAGGACTTCACCAGCGCGGCCTGGTCCGCGGGCAGGCCCTTGGTGCAGGTGATCTCGTAGGTGACCAGGTAGATCGGGTACGCGCCGGATGTCGCCGCGGCGTAGTCGAAGGTCAGTTTCAGGTCGTTGCCTTCGGCGATCTTGGCTGTGCCCAGGCCCTTGGACGCGGCGTCCGTGCTGACCGTGACGTACTCACCGGCACCATTTTTGATCTTTGCTGTCGACAGGGCGGCGTTCTCCGCGTAGGACAGCTCGACGTAGCCGATGGCGCCGGTGGTCGACTTGACGGTCTGGGTCACCCCGTCGCTGCCCTTGGAGCCCTGGCCGCCCTGGGCCTTCCAGTCGGAGCCGGACCCGTGCGTCCAGTCGGCCTTGGCGACGCCGTCGAGGTACTTGGTGAAGTTGTCCGTGGTGCCCGAGCCGTCGGAGCGGTGCACCGAGACGACCGCCTTGTCCGGCAGGGAGGCCCCGGGGTTGTCAGCCGCGATCACGGGGTCGTTCCACCTGGTGACCGCACCAGAATAGATCTTCGCCAGCGTCGGGGCACTGAGCTGCAGGTCCTTCACCTCGGCGAGGTTGTAGATCACGGCTACCGGGCCGGCGACCATGGGCAGGTCGACGAGCTGGCCGCCGGTGCAGCGCTTGGCCGCGTTGGCCGCCTGGTCATCCTTGATCGACGAATCCGAACCCGCGAACGCCGTCTGGCCGTCGACGAACGCCTGCCTGCCCGCGGCGGAGCCGACCGACTGGTAGTTGATCGACGAACTGGCACACGCCTGCTGGTATTTCTTCACCCACTCGTCTATCGCGTTCTTCTGCGCCGAGGAGCCCGACGCGGTGATCGACCCTGTCGCGCAGGAGATCGCGGACGTGGTGCTGCCGCCTCCCGGCGTCGCCACCTCCTCGTTGTCGGAACCGCAGGCGGCCACCCCCAGCACCGCCGACATCGCAAGGCCCACGACCGCGACCTGACGCTTCCTTATGTTCACAAAGCGACCCTTCGACTTCAGCGCAACAGCGCTGCTCCGTCCGCCCCCGGACCGGGGTGCCGGCGAGAATCGAAGCGATTCAGAATGAACGAAAGATGAATGGGAGCGGACGCGAAACGGACGCTGATCAGAACACATCCGGGATCGGGCGAAGCGGCCGCGCAGGTCGCGGCGGGTGGGCCCCGGCCGCCGCGACACGCCCGCGCCACGGCAAACCGGTAGCCCGGCGGCATGGGCCTCCCCTGGCCCACCGGCGTCCGCTGTTCGTGTCCGCTGTTCGCGCCGACGACCGTCGGCGCCCGCCGGGCGAAGCCGCGAAAATGTCGCGGCCAGCGGCGCGGACGGTGGTCAGCCCCGACGGCGGGGCTGGGCGTCGGGACGTTCCGTGATGCGTCCGGCCGGCTACGCCGGGGCCGCGGAACACGCCGGGCAGTGTGTCCGCGAGCCTATCCGCGCCACTGGGAACGCCGGGGGACCTCTCCCCCGGTACGCCCCCCGGCATGCCCCCCAGGGTGTGGAGCAGCGGGGCCACGCTGGCTGTTCGCGCTCTCGACGTCGATGACATGGGCAACATTGGTGACACGCAGCAACCGAGTGATCTCCTCGCTGGGGCTGCGCAGAATGAGACGACCGCCGACGGAACGCTGGCGCTGATGCGCAAAAAGAATCACGGCGAGGCCCTGCGAGTCCATGAAGCTGACCTCGGCGAGGTCCACGATGATGTCCCTGGCCCCGGCGATCCGCGCGTCCAGCAGCGCTTCGCGCAGAGGTTCCAGCGAAGAGTAGTCAACGTCACCGATGGGACGGACGACCATGGCCTGCCGGCCACTCACCTCGACACGAACGCTGGGATACATGGCTCCCGGACCGACCGGACGTCCCCAGCGGCACGGGAGCTGGCCGGTGCGCTCCCACGTCGCTGCCCGCCCCTGATCGGGCGTGACACCCCCGGCTCTACCCCGAACCGCGAAAATCCACACTGTCTCCTTGCGCACAACCACGGCCCCTTGCGGGCAACCGCCATGAACAACCGTGGCTCCCCGCGGCCGACCGTGACCGGCTCGGTGACCGGCCCAGCGAGCCGCCCAACGCGACCCGCCCCTCGTGACGGGGCCACTGGCGACAGATGGGCTCCCGACAGGCGAATATATCAGCACAAAAACAGACAAGCCAGTAAAACTCCCCGTCTAACGGGATGGATCCGGCAACCATCACCAACGACGCTGGTCACATGACCAACGCAGCAGCACAGTCCCGATCAGGGAACGACCGAGTGTCCACCCTCGTCAGCCGGGCCGACGGCGCTCAGATCAGCATCGGCGTCCAGCCCGGTACCGGTATCGGGCCGGCGACGATCCTGCTCCGTGTCCGGTCGCCGCTGCCCGGTACCGACCACGCCACGTACCTGGCTGCGCAGGAGGCCCACCGCCTTGCCGCGGCCCTCACCGCCGCCGCGTGTGCCGCCCGCGAGCCCGGCGACCAGCCACGGGCGGCAAGCAACGACCCGCCACGCCCACGCCCGGACAGCCCCGCGTCACCCGAGCACGCTGTCACGATCTGCGAAGGGACCACCGTTTTCGATCTTTCCTGGCTGCTCGGCAGGCTGCCCGCCCACGCCCGTCTCGTTGACTTCGCCAGCGACACCGACGTCGTTCTGATCTTCAGCGTGGACGGCGCGGACGAGGCCGCCGGCCACGGGTGAGCACGACGGTCCGCGCCGACCGGCCGTCAGGTACGCACACGCCGCGTTTCAAGGTCGGCGCGGCTGTCGCACCAGTAGGGGCCTTCGTCCTCCACCACGTCAGTCATGATCACATGATGACGACCGACGTGTCCCGCCGACAGCAGGCAGGTGAGGCCCTCGGCGCGGCACCCAGGCGCGGTGACCGTCGCGGGTGTGCTCCAGACCAGCCACGCCTCCTGATTCCCCCAGCCCTGGAGAACGGCCATGTGCCTGTCCGGATGCCCGCTCTCCAGGGCGCACGTGACCTCGTCCGGCACTTCGTACGCCGCTCCCGGGAGGCCCTCGAACCGGCAGACGACCTCCTCGGGCACGCGCTGCCACGCGCCACAGGCACCATCGTCGATGGAGACACCCATCGTCGTTCCCTCCTGTGTGTCTCTGGGCCGCTCCGCTGCGGCCCAGTTACCAGGCCGAGTTACCAACGGCACGGATCAGTTGTCGCGAACAGTCCCGTGCCGGGGCGGCCAAAGCCCGCTCGGCCGACAAGCCCGATACAAGCACGCACAGCCCGAGCCTCGTACACCGGGTTAAAACTTTCCGTTTTGTCTTAACTTCATAGCGTAGTTGATCGCGAAAATCGACACCACCGGATCCGGTCACGGTGTGCCGATCACGGTGTATCGGTCATGGACGGCCCGCCCAGCACGGTCACTGACAGCCTGGCGTGCACCGCCGCGCCCGCGAGCGCGGCAGCCACCCCGGCGGTCGTGGCAACGATGACCAGTGCGCCTTCTTCCGTGCCGGGAGCGCGTTGCGCCGTTTCCCCGGCCCCGGGAAGCGCGAGAACGACGACGTCGGAGGCAACCACCTCCGCGCGCGGGACCTGCGCGTGCGGGGCCAGCGCCGATGGCGTCACCGGCCCCTCGGCGGCGGGCCCGGCACGATCCGTGGGGCGGCCCGCGGGCTGGTCCACAGCTGTCGTCCCATCCCACGGCTGCGACAGCGGCATGCCACCGACGTCGGTGGCGGCTGCCAGTACGTTCACATGATCGCCGACACGCAGGAACAGGACCGAGCCGGCGTCGGTGATACGCACCGGCGCGGCCACCAGGCCAGCCGCCGCCTGCCTCCGTGTGATCAGCCCGGGGCCGAGGACGCGCGCATCGGTGATCGGTTCGCCCTGTCGAACCGCAGCCGTCAGCGTGCGTCCGACCACATCCCGCGGGCTGCGTACGGCGCCAGCCGGTACAACGTCCGTCGGCAACGACGCCGTCCGGACGTCGGTCGCCGCCATGATGGCCCCACCCGCCAGATCAGCGGCCGCGACCACCACCGGCGTCGGGGACGGCGGCCGTGCCGGACGCACCGCCGCGACGGCGAAAAGCATGGCCGAAGCGGCGAGAACAGCCGCCAGCACCCGACGTCGTGCGCCGACCGCGATCCGCCAGGCGCGCCTGTATCCAGGACGGACCGCCTGGCGTCCGACGAGCGACATCATGACCTCCGCGATCATCGTCCGACAGAACGAAGATCACGTTAGTCGTCCGGCGAACCGGCGTCATCGCTCGGCCGCGCGCTGTGGACAACTCGCGGCGGAGCGCCATCCAGCGTCATAACCTGTGGATAGCGACTCGCGACCGGAGCGCCGCGACACCCGAGGACGTGCGTGGCAGCAGCCGGCCCTCAGGCCGCGGCGGTACCCGAAGCGGACGATCCCGACGACGACGAACTGGTAGACGCCGACGAGCTGCTGGAGGCCGATGAGCCGGTGGAGGCCGACGAGCTGGACGCGCTCGACGAGCCCTCCGCCGAGCCGCTGGCGGCGGCACCAGCGCCCACTGTCTCCTTGCTCGACGTACCAACACCGGCATCCTTGCCGGTCTTGTCCTTCGCTCTGTCCCGGGCGCCACCGCCGCTACCGGACCGGCTGTCGGTCTTGTAGAAACCGGAGCCCTTGAACACGACCCCGACCGAACTGAACACCCGGCGCAGTCTGCCGCTACAGGTGGGGCACTCGGTCAGCGCCGCGTCATGGAAACTCTGCACAACCTCGAGGTCACGATCGCATGCGGTGCAGCGGTACTCGTAGCGCGGCACGGACTCCTCCCCGGAGTTAGCACTCGACTTCGACGACTGCTAACTCTAACCCGAGACGCGCCCCGCGCGTTCCAAGAGCACCCCGAGAGCCGCGAACAGCCCGGCGCCCTACTCTCCGGACACCCCCCTCCAGGTCTCTCCAGGTCTCTCCAGGTCAGCCCGCGGGCCCCCGTCCACAGAGCATGATCTTTCGGCCTTCGCTCCGCGGAGTGACACAGCGAAGTGACACAGCGGACATCACGCACCCCAAAGCATCACTGTGAGCATTGACTCTGCATGCCATCGACCGTCTCGCAACGCAACGTGACTCTCGGCGTGACAACGACATGAACGGCGACGTCATGCGCCTCGGTGGGAACACGATCAACCAGTTCGTTGTCGTGCACGACAGCCACGAACAGGGCGTCCGGCCTCGCCCGCCGCAACGCCCGGTCATAGGACCCCCCGCCACGACCGAGCCGGCGGCCGTGCGCGTCGACCGCCAGCGCCGGGACAATGATCACATCCGCCTGGTCGAGATCGAAGACGGCCGCACCGAGAGGCGGCTCGCGGGTACCGAACGCGCCGGCGATCAGCGCGCCCGTGTACTCCCGGAAATCCAGATCGAGATCGGGCCGCATGGACGGCAGCAGCACCCGTATCCCCCTCTCCCTGAGCCGTCCGAGCAGACGGCCGGTCTCGGGCTCGCCGGGCAGACTCGCGTAGGCCGCGACCCAGCGGGCCGAGGCGACCTCCGGGAGATCGAGGATCCGCCGAGCCGTCGTCGCGGCGCCGTTCGTCTCGGCCGCCCCCGCGACGACAGGGTGGTCCGTACCAGCGAGCCGGCCTGCTCGCGCCGCGAGCAGGCGTGCGCGCAGCGACGTCTTGGTCCCGTCCTCGCGCACGTCAGCGGACGTCCCGTTCGATGTGGTGCGGAGGGCGCTCGGCACGCAACCGCTCGAGGTCGGCATCCGGTTCCCCCTCCGACCAGCCCTGGTCGTCACCCCAACCGATGTCACGGTCGTCGTCGGACCGTTCCTCGTCCCACACGAGCGCTCCTCCTGCCTGCTGGAAGCGTCCGGCAGCCCCGTCCGGCCCACCTGGCTCGTCCGGCGTCGGTCGGTCTTCCCCCTGAACCCGTATGCCCCGCTCCGGGGGTGTCGTACCAGTCACTTCTCGGTCCGCGGGGGCTCGTCGGCCGGGGGGGCCGGGTCCTGGACACGCTCGATTCCCCGTGCGATAGCGCCCACGACCGTGTCCAGCGCGTCGCGCACGCCTGCCGAGTATGCCTTGGCTTCCGCCCCTGACCTGGGCATTCCCTGCTCTGCCACGAACTCGGGCCCGACATCGATCGCCGCCCGCAGGGCGCGGCGGTAACGGAGCACCGAGATCGGGGGCTCCCCATTCGGGTCTTGATCATATGCTTCGTCTCGGTCGAGCATCGCTCGAACGCCGGCACGACGGGCCACCGGTGTCACCATCGACGTCCTCCCAAAATATTTGCTGTTTAGCAAAACAAACCATAGCGGTAACCTTGACAGTTAGCAAAGAGGCTACGATGTTCCGCGTGGACGACGGTGAGCGTTTGGTTGGCATCGGGGACATAGCGTTCCAGCTGAAGATCACGCGCCAGGCGGTTGACTACTGGACGCGCAAAGACCCGCAGTTCCCTCCCCCCCTGCAGATCGTCAACGCGCCGACCGAGGGCTCCAAAGGGACCAGGGTCTGGCGCAAGCGCGACATCGACGCGTGGATCGTCGAGTACTACCGACGGCGAAAGATCTGACCGGCCGAGGCCGATGCGATCGTCGCTCTTCGCGGGCCGCCAGACAAGCCGGCGGACGGGGAGCGCACGGCCCGGAACCCCCCGGCGGGGATCCCGGGCAACACCGTGTGACAGATGATCGGCCTACCCGCATCAGCGGGCTTCCGACACTCGAGCACACAACCGCAGCGGATCCGGCCGAGCACTGTCCGACGGATACTCCGGGGCTCTTCCGCCCGCCGGGCCCGGGCCCTCCCGACGGCGAACGCCCGCCTCCAGGCCACGCAGGACGACCGCCGGGGACAACGGTCCCGGACAGCAGTCCCACCGGAGGCACCGCCCCGGCCGGATGCCGCACCGTACCGACAGATGCCCTCTTCAGCGGCCCCTCCTCAGCGGCCCCTCCTCAGCGGCCC
>NZ_CEVIVD010000077.1:0-6948 GCF_982290655.1 Protofrankia sp. CiP1_Cm_nod3 | reverse complement strand
AGGCGACATCCATCGGACGCGGACGCCCCATTGGCCACCGTTGTCGACGTTATCCGCGATGACACGAATCCGCGGAATGACCTCGAATCCACGAAATGGCGGGGCAGCGCGGGCCCGCGGCGCCGCCCGGACAGCCGAGGGCAACCAGATCATCTTCCTTGCCGCCCCGGACGCCCGACGGCCCCGACGGCCAGCCCGGTGAACCGGTCGAACAGAAACAGAATAATAATCTGTCTATATTTGAGAACGCGGCCCGGCCGCATCGCGTCGTACCCGGCAGGGCCGTGACCTGCGGATGTCGTCCATCACCAGCGCCGGTCCGGCAACGGCACCCATCCCCTTCCGAGCCCCGCGGCCTTCATGCCGCCGGAAGCCCCTCAGGTAACCGGCAGACATATCCGTAACCGATACGTCCATAACAGGGCTGTACGCCGTGGACGCCTCCAGGGGGCGCCCGTGCGCCATCCAGGCCCGCACCGACGATCCCATGATCGACTATAGGCCGCCGCGGCGCCGGGACGTCGCCTCTGGGCCCGGGCCCGGGCTGCCGGCCCCCGCCGTGCCGTCCGGAACCTCCGTTCGCCGTCCCGCCACGCCTGAGCAGCGGGAGCGGGAGCGGGAGCGGGAGCGGGCTGAGCATCGCACCCGGCCCCAGGACGTTCACCCCTAGAGCGCCGGTCGGGTAACCATACGTATCCCCCCGAACGGTGGCCCGCTTCGATGAGCGCCAGCTACCGGAGAAGATCGACGCTATTTTGTCGTTGTGTACGCTTTTTGGCCGCAAAAGCGTACACAACGACAAAATAGCCTGGATCATGGCCTGCACGGGTGGTCCGTGGATGGGATCCGCGCTACTTGACCGGTGCTCTAGCGAACAACGCCGCCGTGATGACCATGGCCCCGCCGTGATGACCATGGCCCCGCCGTGCGACGACGGGCGCCCAGTGGGCTGCCGAACATGACCCGCGGCCTGGGGAGCGGGCTTGGCGTGCCGGCGACATTGGTCGCGTTCAGCATCGAATGATTCACCGTCAGTGGGCTCGCCATCGATGGATCCGGCATCGCCGCAACGGTTCTTCTCGGCCGCGCGACGCCCGCCGCCACGAGCGCCTGGTGTCGGCCCGTCCGAGAGAGGGTATGGACCGCTCCGCCCGCCTCGGCTCCCGACGGCCGCACCCGCACCAACATCGGGAAGCACATGGGCCGGACGGACCCTCGCGCCCCGGCTCCCGACGGCCGCACCCGCATCCGCACGGGGGCCTCACGACACCGCGACGCCGCCTCGTCGCGGCCCCTCCGGGGTCTTCGGCCACCCCGGAAAACATCATGATCACATTATGGACAGCGGGTAGATTAGACATAGTCCAAAGAAGAGGAGACTCAGATATGATCAACAAGGTTGATCGCGTGGGTAGCCTGCTCCAAGCCACACTGGTAGAGTTTGTTGATCTTGCCCAGCAGGGCAAACAGGCCCACTGGAACGTCGTCGGCCCCCACTTCCTCCCGGTACACCAGCAGCTCGACACGCTGGTCAACGACGTGCGGCTGGGCGCGGACGAAGTCGCGGAACGCGCGGTGGCCATCGGCTACCATCCGGACGGGCGCAGCGCCACCGTGGCAAAGGAGACACCGCTGAGCGAACTGCCCGCGGGGCCGATCAGCGACGCCGACGCGGTGCGCGCGATCGCCAACCGACTACGGAAAGTAGCCGACGCCCTCCGTACGCGGGTGGACCAGCTCAACGATCTCGACCCGGTAACCCAGGACCTGCTGATCGGCCTCACCGCGACCCTGGACAAGCACACATGGATGTTTGGCGCACAGTTGAACTGAGCGCCCGGCTACGTACCGCGGGCCTGCGGGCCACCGGCCCCCGGCTCGCGGTGCTGGACGCCCTGATCCGTCTCGGCGGCCACCGGCGGGCCGACGAGGTGCACAGCCACCTGACGGGCCAGGGCCGCGATCTCGCTCGAGCCAGCGTCTACAACGTTCTGCGCGACCTCACCGCCGCCGAGCTCGCGCTGCTGGTGGACGTCGGCTCGGGCGTGACCCTCTACGAAGTGGGCGGCACCTTCCACCACCACTTCGTCTGCCGCTCCTGCGGATCGGTCCAGGACATCGCCTGCGCCGTCGGCACACCCCCCTGTCTGCGTCCGGACGCCGACGCCCATCCCGGTATCGCCAGCCTGGACGAGGCGCGGATCGTCTTTCGCGGTCTGTGCTCCGGCTGCGGCGCGCTTCGTGGGAGCGCGCTACTCCCGTGAGGAACGTGCCCGGCAGGCACCAAAGCTCAAGGCCACGTCTCGGCCATGTCTCACCACGATCGCAGACGGCCCGCCCGGCCCTGCGCCCTGTGTCCTGCGCCCGGGTCGTCGCCTCATCCCGCGTCCGGATCTCCGGCGCCGGGAGCATCCGTGGCCGCACGGGTGTCCGGGGCCGCGGACTCCAGCAGCCCGCGCAGCAGGCGCGCCTGCCCGGGCGACAGAGCCGCGGCGAAATGACCCAGTGCCGCGTCGGGGTCGCCCGCGCGCTCCAGTGCCGCGAGCATCTGGGCGGCGGCGTGTTCCTCCTGACGCCGGGTCGGGTGATACATCCAGAGCCGACGGACGCGGACCCGCTCGACATGCCCCTTGCTGATGAGACGGGCGAGCGTGGTGGCAATGGTGCTGTGCGCGAGTTCCCCACCCAGCTCCCGCTGGATGTCGCCGGTGCTGACCGGTGCGCGCGCCGCCCAGACGACCGCGAGGACCGCCGCCTCCAGCTGGCCGGGCTGGCGCCGGGCTGCCAGGCCATCGGCGGCTGGCGGCTGGCGGCCGCTGTCGTCTCGTGCGGCGTCGCCTCGTGGGGCGTCGCCTCGTGGGGCAGGTTCAGGGCCCAGAGTAGTCAACAAAGACCGTCCTTGGATGCGTGAAGGGCGTGGCGGCGGCATGATCCGCCGAAGTGGCAACAGCTGGCGCGGATGGCCGGTGTGTCGGTCGCGACAGGCAGGCACCGATACGCCGCGGCGGGGCCCGGAAACATCGAGGAGCCCGCCGGCACTGAGAAACCTGCCGGCGTGTGGCATCCGGACAGCGGCAGACCTGACGTGGCGTGGCGTGAGGTGGCGTGGCGTGAGGTGAGCAGCGTCGCCCGGTCGTCGGATCGGTCTCCTCGGCGGAGGACGACGCCGACGGATCAACGTGCCGGCAGCGGCTGTGACGGTCCCGACCGACCGAAGAGGGCCGGGTCCTGCCGGGCGCGGTGCCGCCGGCCCCCGCCGGAGCGGCCACAGCGCCGCGGGCCGCGGGCTACCGGGGCAGGCAGCCGCCGGAGCGGCCGACGCTCATCTCACGGCCGGCGGACGTCCCGCGGTGGTCCCCGGCGAGCCATCGCGTGCCTGAGGATCCCGGTCGCCGCGGGAACCACGGAGCAACCGCGTGGCCGGGCCAGGGACGCGCCGTGGTCGGCAAGGGCCGTCCGGCCGGGCAGCGCCGCCGGGAGCAGGATCGACAGTGCGGCGTGAACGATGCGGATGACGAGCGCCCGGGCATGACCGACGGCAGCGGCGCACGACCTGCCGGCCCGCCGTCCGGGCCGCCCGGCCGTGGCCGGCACACGCGAAAGCGCGGCCGGGCCATTCGCCCAGGCACAGCTTTGCACCATGTGCCGCGGCCCACCCATCTGTAGTCGGTTGCATCGCCCGTGTCACGGGGTTACATGTGGTCGTGTGACATATGTAGTCGCCCGTGGCTACCCACGTCATCCGCGGGAAAATCTGGTGGAGAACCTCACACCTCGCTGGTACGCCACGTCACCATTCCGGCCGGAATCCATGGTTACGTCGACAAATGATTACCAGGCGCGAGCGCCCTGCCACCCGGGAAAGATTTTATCCGCGAGCGACGGGAGCGGACTCCGCGAACCGGCCGGAAATCTTTGTGGCCGCCCCCTCAGCACGAACCCGACGTATTCACACTGGCGCGGATCGCACACGGCCGGCCCCGGCCGCACCAACGCCCGTCCGTCCGCCCGTCCGCCCGTCCGACCACAGCGTGGCCACGCAGCGGCCGCACGCCGGCCGGATAACACTGATCATGCGCCGCCGGGCGCACGCCGCCGCAGCCGCCGGACGTCCGCGGCCCGAGGCGAAGCGTGGAGCCGGAGACCGAACAGCATCCGGACACCCAAGCAACAGGAGAAGCACTCTGAAAAATCAACGAATGAGCAACGAGCCCCAAAACAGGATAATACTGGGCAACAGGTATCGAACTACCGTCGCCGGCCGGCTGGTACCGGACGACTAGTGCCGGACGGCTGACACCGCCCGATCGGCACTATTCGACTGGTATCGGCCGACTGGGACCGTTTCGGCCCATCGGGACCCCGGTGCCGTCGCGGTCCGGCCACGGTGTCCGCCAGGAGTGGCCGCGACACGCGGGCGACGACACGCACCAGGGACCGCCCAGGCGTGGACCACCTGGACAGCGGATCCGAGAAAAGGTCTCGAGGGATCTCAGGCGGCACGCAACTGGGCGGTCCGCACCAGCGCGTCACATGTTTCTTCGGTACGTGTCACATCAACGCCCAGGGATGCCACAAAGGCATTCAACGCCTCCTGTACGGCGACCACCGACTCGTGTGGGGACACCGGGCAGTCGAGCTCCAGGAACATACCCAGCCCGTCGAGTTCGTCCACATAGAGCGACATGTTGCCCAGGCTGGCCGTCCGCCGGATCTTGGCCACCCGTACCGTGGGACAGAAACCCATGTTCAGGATGGCCTGGTGCATCTGATCACGATCGGCGACCTCGGTCTCGAACGAGACGTACGCCTGGGCGTTGATCGTGGGCTGTTTCAATGTGAAGAAATGACGGTTGTTTATCGTGCGCAGCCGCGGGAAGGACACCCCCAGCCGACTGTCCTCGAAGGTCCAGCGATCAGGGGCGTACGCCTGGTCGTCCTGAAAGAACGGCTCACCCAGCTCGATGCCTCGCGCCTTGAGGGTCAGGAAGAGCGCCTCCCGGTCCCACACGTGGAACTTGACCTTAACCTCACGCACACGAGCCTCCCCATCGTCTACCCGGCGATCCCCCGAGGCGACAACCTGACACATAACCAACCAACCAGAAGTGGCGCCCACCGCCAAAGCTATAGAGTCGGATGGGCGTTGGATGCGAGCAAGCAGCCCTGACTACATCTTTCTAGCGTGTGTCCGGGGCCCGGGGCACGATATCAACGTCGCGGTGACAGCCAGCAACGTTAAGTACACGATCCGGCCTTCGTCGAGGTCTCCTGGACGCAGGCCGGCGCGTCGCCCGTCCCCGAACGACGCTCGCCTCCACGCCGGGCCTCGGATGCCGGCGTCGCATATCCGCAGGCAGACCTCCATCAGGTTACGAGCATGTTTCACAACGGACGCCGTTCGGATCTTCGTCCGGCCGTGCGGTGATGCGCCCACGGTGCGGTCGGCCTCATCGTCGGCATCGTGGTCGATCACAGGCCGGCAAACCGGGGGACAGCCCCGACCATGCGCCGGAATCCCCGCCAGCCAGCGGGCGGGCAGCTCGTCGCGGAGCCGGCCACCGCGGGCCGCCGGCCTGCGCGGCCCCGCCCGTCCCGCTTTCCGGAAAAGCCCGGAAAGCCGTCGGAGCAATCATTTACCGATACGACCGGCCGCCGCGCGGGCCAGCGGATCCGGCGTGTGCGGAAGCCGGCCCGGTGAAATCCGGGAAACCCGGGCCGGGGCCCGCCATACGGCATGGCGACGGCCCCGGAAAAGCTGCCCGGAACAGTTCACCCACCGAGTCGGCCAGCTATGACAGCCGTCGTCGACGGCGGTCGCTCCCGCGTTCGGCGGCCCGGGCCGGCGGCTCGGAAAATCGGAACGACATCGCCCCGGGACGAATGAACAACGTTTTCGCGACAGCGAAAAAGGGATCGGGGCGGCCCACGGCCACCAGGCCCACGGCAACCATGACAGGACCGGGCCGCGCCGGCATGACGTCCCGGCCCCGACGGCGGCGCCGGCAGACGACATCCGCCGCTCGCTGACCGCCCGACCGCCACCACGCACGACCAGGACATGGCCCGGGAGACGACCGGGACATGGCTGCGGTCACGACCGCGGCAGCGGTCCGACTACGGCAGCGGTCCGGCCGGGGCGTGGACCGGCCGGCAGCGGGCACGGCTGGACGACACCGACCCGGCGTCGTCCAGCGGCAGGCCTCAGGCGCAGACTCGACAAGCACGCGGACACCATCACGCCCGATCAGCCCGGCGTCCGATCAACTCGGCGCGTACAGCCTGGCAAGTTGCCCGGAAAGATCCGGGTATGCTCCGATACAGACCGAACTCGGACGCCGGAACAGCGAGGAGAAGCGGATGAGGCCCACACCCGTGGACGGCCACACCCGCACCGAAACGGATCTCTACGGCGAAAGCACCGACATCCGTCCCAAAGGGCACAGGCTGAACCTGCGTGCGCTGACGGACCGACGGCGCCGGCTGTGGCTGGGGATCGGCGCCACCGGGCTTGTACTCGTCATCATCGTCGGCATCCTCCTCACCCGGGGCGGACAGGAGCCGGTGCCCACCCCGGCAGCCGCGGCCACCGCGCACCCGAGCACCCTCGCCGGACCCACCGAAAAGGCCGCCCCGCCCCGCCCCCTCGGCCGCTGGGTTCTCAGCGCCGGCACGAGCCCTCTCGAAGGGCAGTCCATCCAGGGCGGTACCGAGATCACCCTGACCGCGGGCACGGACACCCTGGACAAGGTCGAGCGGGTCAAGTTCTCCCTCGACGGCGACACGGTACTCGATGACCGGGACGCGCCGTTCAGCGTCCCGCTGGGCAATCCGAGCCCGGGCAAGCACACCCTCACCGCCCGGGTCCGCACGGACGACGGCAGCGCCGAGGTCGAGTCCACCTTCACCGTCACCGGTGACGGGGCGGCCCCGGCGCCCACCATATCG
>NZ_CEVIVD010000076.1:5033-23559 GCF_982290655.1 Protofrankia sp. CiP1_Cm_nod3 | reverse complement strand
CGGCCGACAGGCCGGCGCCCGGCCAGGGAGCGCTCCAGGTGAGCGAGAGCCCGGCGTACAGCCACCTGCTGGTCTCGATCGCCAGCAGCAGCACCTCGTCGCCGGGCCGGATCCGCCCGGAGGTCCAGGCGTCGTCCAGCGCCAGGGGCACGGCGGCGGAGCCGGTCGCCCCGACGTCGGTCAGGTTCTCCACGACCCTGCCCGCGAGCAGCTCGCAGTCCTCGGCGGACAGCCCCGCGGCCTCGAGCTCGCCGTTGAAGTAGCCGGCGTTGCCCTCGGGCACGACGCACGCGTCGACCTCCCGCAGGGTCAGGCCGCTGCGGCGCAGCAGCTCGTCCAGGGCGGTGACGAACACCCGCGGCCCGAAGCTCGCCGACTCGACCACGTCGAGACGCAGGTCGACCGGGCGCCGGGCGCGCATCTGCTCGGCCACGGGGGCGTGCGTGCCGCCGCCGATGATCTGCATGCCGGGTTTGCGGTCCCCGCCCATGCAGGCGTTGACGCTGGCATGGAAGCTCGCCGGCTCCCCCGGCCCGGCGGGCTCGGCGCGCAGCACCATCGCTCCCGCCCCGTCGCCGAAGTTGTAGATGGCGATCCGGTCCCGCAGCCGGACGGAGTCGGGACGGCGGCCGAGGAAGATCGGCGCCAGCACCGGGGAGACGGCCTCGCTGCCGATGACCACCGCGGTCCGCGCGGAGCCGTCGGCCAGCTGGCGGCGGGCGATGTCCAGCGCGTGCATCGCCCCCGCGCACCCGGAGCGGACCTCCACGACCGCGCACCGGGCCAGGCCGAGACGCTCCTGGACGAAGGTGACCGCCGCGGGCAGCGGGTACTCCGGGGAGGACGTCGACATCACCAGCAGGTCGACGTCGGCGGCCTCGAGCCCGGCGCGGTCGAGCGCCTGCCGGGCCGCGGCCGTGGCCATCTCGCTGTTGCTCACCAGGTGCTCGCCGGTGCCCGGATCGATCATCCAGTGGCGGCGGCGCACCTGGAGGCCGTCGAGCACGTCGTCCGGCAGCGGGCCGCACAGCCGCTCCAGGTCGTCGTTGGACAGCGGCTCACCGGGCAGGTAGCCGCCGGTGCTCACGATCCGGACATGGTGGCTGGTCATCACCGCTCCTTCCGGGAGCCCGCGGCACCCGCGGCGCCCACGGCGTGGAAAACATGGCCGGTTGCTTCCGGGCCGGCGGGACCGCCGCCTTCTGGGCCGGTCAGGACGAGGCTGACGTGCGTGCCGCCGAGGGAGGAGCTGTTCACCAGGACGGGGCCGGCGGCCCCGCCGGCCTCCCAGCCGGCCACGGCGAGGACCGCCGAGAGGTGCGCGCCCGCCCCGACCGGCTCGCCCAGGCTGCGCTTGGGCATCTCGACGCGGGGCCCGGCCGGGCCGAACACGCGGCCCAGGGCGGCCAGCTCCGGCCGGTCGACGGCCCGGATCCCGGCGGCGTTGGCCCAGACCGCGGACAGTGCGCCCGGCTCGGCACCGGCTGCCGCCAGCGCGGTGCGCACCGCCTGCTCGACACCGCGGCCGCGGGCGTCCCAGCGGCCCACGCCCCGGGCGTCCGAGGCGATGCCCTGCCCGCGGAGCACCGCGCGGATGCGGGCGCCGCGCGCCCGGGCCGCCGACAACCGCTCCAGCACCAGCGCGAAACCGGCCTCCACCAGCGTGTACGCGCCGCCGGCGCCGGCGAACAGGGGGGTCCGGCGGTACGCGTTCACCACGGCCGGCGGCAGCACGTCGACGGCGGGGCAGACGACCGCGTCCGCCGCTCCGGCGCGCAGCAGGTCGGCGGCGACGCACAGGGCGGCGGCGCCGGCCGCGTGCATGGCGGTCACCGTCGAGGTGACCCCGGTCAGCCCCAGCAGCATCGCCACCTGGCCGGCCGCGGCGTTGTACACGGTGTTGGGGAACACCGCGGGGTTCGCCGCCGCCGGGCCCTCGGCCAGCAGCGGCGTGGTGAAACGCTCCATGCTCTCCATCGGGCCCAGGCCGGTGCCCAGGATGACGCCGATCCCGGTCGCGGGCCGCGCGACGTCGGCGAGCCCGGCGTCGGCCAGGGCGTCCTGGCAGGACGCGACGGCCAGCAGCCCGAGCCGGTCCAGCCGCCGCCGCTGGCGCGCGGGCAGGTAGGCCGCCGGGTCGAACTCGACGTGGCCGACGTCGATGCGGCCGGCGTCCTGGTCTGCGCCCGCCTGGCCGGCGTCCGCGCGGCCGGCGTCGGGGCGGCCGGCGTCGGGGCCGGCCGGTCCGGGCCGGCCCTCGGCGCTCCCGGCGGCCTGGTAGGCCGCCCACAGCTCGGCCACGCTCGTGCCGGCGGGCGTCAGCGCGGCCAGGCCGGTGATCACAACCGGGTCCCGGTCCCGGTCCCGCTGCCGGTCCCGCTGCCGGTCCCGGCCGGCCGGCGCGGCGGGCCGCCGGCCGGGGCGGCCGAAGACGACCGAGGCGTTGGCGCCGGCGAACGCGAAGTTGTTCGACACCGCGACGTCCATGGCCAGCGGCCGGGCCTCGTTCGGCACGACGTCGAGCCCGCACTGGGGGTCGGCGGCGGTGAACCCGGCGGTCGGCGGGGCGACCTGCCCGTCGAGGGCGAGGATCGTGACGATGCTCTCGACCGCCCCCGCGGCCCCGAGCAGGTGGCCCACCATCGACTTGGTGCTGCTGAGCGCGACCGTCCCGGCCGCCTCCCCGAGGGCCGCGCGGATCGCGTTGCTCTCGGCCGGGTCGTTCTTGGGTGTGCCGGTGCCGTGGCCGTTGATGTACCCGACCTCGTCGGCGGCGACGCCCGCGCGGGAGAGCGCGGCGGTGATCGCCCGGGCGGCGCCCGCCCCCTGCGGGTGCGGCGCGGTCGGGTGGTACCCGTCCGCCGAGAAGCCGTAGCCGAGGACCTCGGCGAACATGCGGGCACCGGCCGCCCGCGCGATGTCGGCGCGGACCAGGACGAGCATGCCGGCACCCTCCCCGAGGGACAGCCCGTCGCGGTCCTTCGAGTACGGCGCGGCCGGCCCCACCGCGAGCGACTCCAGGCTGTTGAAACCGGCGAAGACCACGTCGGAGAAGGCGTCGGTGCCGCCGACGAGGACGGCGTCCGCCTGGCCGGTGACGATCAGTTCGGTGGCGTGGGCGATCGCGTGCGCCCCGGAGGCGCACGCGGTGTTGACCGACAGCACCGGCCCGCGCAGGCCGAAGGCGGCGCCGAGCGCCTCGGCGATCGCCTGCGGGGACACCATCAGGGTGTGCCGCCAGTCCGGCTGACGGCCGGCGAGCTCGTCGCGCAGGGCCCGCTCCCCGCTGACCAGCCCGCCGTTGCAGCTGCCGAGCACGACACCCCACCGCTGCGCGGGAACCAGCGCGGCCGGTGCGCCCGCGGCCCCACCGGCGGTGCCGACGCCGATGCCGCACGCGGCCATCGCCTCCTCGGCGGCGACGAGAGCGAAGTCCAGCGCCGGTTCTCTGCCGACGTCCAGCGGCCACGGGTAGGCGGGGATGGCCGGTTCCTGCACCTCCCCGCCGAGGGCGGTGCGGTAGCCGTCCATCGGCAGGTTCTTCACCGGACGGATCGCCACCTGGCCCGCCAGGACGCCCTCCCACAGCTTCGCCACGCCGACGCCCTGCGCCGTCACCGCTCCCAGACCGGTGACGACCACCCGATCGGCGTCACCGGCGGTCTGTGTCCCCTCCGCCATGTCGGGCTCCCCTCCGTCGCTGTCGGAACGGCTGTCGGAACGGCTGTCGGAACGAAAATCGCTACTGGCACGAAGACCGATGCCGGGATCTCCGGGCCGCGGAGCGCTGCCCGGACGGGGACCGCCGGGCGGCGCCGACGGGGTCATGCCGCCCGGCCCAGGGCGGGGCCCGGTCATGCCGCCCGGCCCAGGGCGAGCGCCACCTGCTGGCCCGCCAGGCCGCGGGCGAGCGCGAGCGCGCCGGTCAGCCGGGCCTCGCGGGGCTGGCCGGGTATCCAGTCGAGGTCGCAGCCCGGGTCGGGATCGTCGAGGTTGGCCGTGGCGGGGGCCACGCCCGCCGCCAGCGCCAGCGCGGCGACCGCCACGTTCAGCGCCCCGGCCCCGGCGACGAGATGCCCGGTCTGCGGCTTGACACTGCTCGCCCACACGCGCTCGGCGTGGGCCCCGAGCGACCGGCGGATCGCCTGGGTCTCGCTGAGGTCCCCGAGCGTGGTCGCGCAGCCGTGCGAGGCGATGTAGGAGACGTCCTCGGCGGGCATGTCCGCGTCCCGCAGCGCCGCCGTGATCGCGCGGATCAGCCCGCGGCCGCCCGGGTCGGGCGTGACGACCATGCCGCCGTCGTTACCGGCGCCCACCCCGCGTATCTCGGCGTAGCAGCGGGCTCCCCTGGCCAGCGCGGCCTCGCGCTCCTCCAGGACGAGGAACGCGGCGCCGTCACCGAAGACCGATCCGCTGCGGGCCCGGTCGTAGGGCCGGCAGGCCGCCGCGCCCAGCTCGTTGCGGGACGAGAGCACACCGAGCCCGTCCATCTTCGACATCGACCACCAGGAGGTGGGGTCGTCGAACCCGCCGGCGAGCGCCAGGTCGGCCTCGCCGCGCCGGACCGCGCGCGCCGCGCGTCCCACCGCGCTCGCCCCCGCCTCGGCGGTGCCGGCGAAGTAGGCGTTGGGGCCGAGGAAGCCGTAGGCCTCGGAGATGTAGAACAGCGACGCCGCCTGCAGCCCCTCGACGTAGAACAGCGGTGTCAGTGTGGAGGACGCGACCCGTCCGAGCCGGTGGTAGTCGGCGCTGCCGTCGTCGGCGCGGGCGGCCAGCGCCCCGGCCACCACCCCCTCCGGCCGGGAAAGCTCCTTGTTGCCGCCGACGAAGAGGCCGGCCCGCTCGCCGAAGGGCCGCTCGTCCTCCAGGCCGGCGTCACGCAGCGCGAGGACGGCACCCACCATCGCGATCTCGTCGTTGGGGGTCATCTTGCGCAGCGTCCGGCGGCTTACATACTGTTTTGGGTCTAAATCAACCAGTTGGGCACCCAGCTGGGTGCGCAGTGACGACGGGTCGTAACCGCGCAGGGGCGTCACACCGCCGCGGCCCGCCAGCACCCCGTCCCAGGTGTCCTGGACGCCCTCACCGAGTGCCGTGAGCAGCCCGATCCCGGTGATCACGACTTTTCTCGCGCGCTCGCCGCTCATACCGTCGCCGCCAGCATCGACGGTTCCCGCAGCAGCTCCAGCGCCCGGACGGAGGCGACGGGACGCCCGTCGACGGTGACCGAGGCGGTGCACCGGGCGGTCTGCCCCGCGCGGTCGAGGACCCGCACGGTGATCTCCGCCTGGTCGCCGGGCCGGACGAAGTGGCGGAAGCGCACCACCCGCGCCCCGGACAGCCGCCAGCGTTCCCCCGGCGCGGCCAGCACCAGCCCGGCCAGGGCCACCATGCTCTCGAAGAGCAGCATGCCCGGCAGCACGGGGAAGCGCGGGAAGTGGCTGTCGAAGACGTCCAGCGTCCCAGGAATGTTACGGACAGCTACCGCCTGCCGGCCGTGCTCCAGCTGGACGAGCCGGTCGAAGGCTGTCGGCAGCGGTTCCGAGCCGATGTCGGCGCCGGTCATGATTCCTCCTTGGGGGTACCGACCACCAGGCAGGTGTTGGTCCCGCCGAACGCGAACGCGTTGACCATGACGCCCGACACCGGCATCGGCCGGGCCACCAGCGGGACGTAGTCGAGGTCGAGCCTGGGATCCGCGGTGTCGAGGTTCACCGTCGGCGGGACGACCGAGTGCTGGATGGCACCGAGCGCGGCGAGCAGGTTCAGCGCGGCGCTGGCCGAGGTGAGATGGCCGGTCATCGACTTCGGCGAGCTCACCACGAGACGGTGGGCGTCGGCGCCGAACACCTCCTTGATCGCTGTCGTCTCGGAGGCGTCGTTGCCCGGGGTCCCCGTCCCGTGCGCGACGACGTAGTCGATGCCGGCGGGCCCGAGCCCGGACTCGGCCAGCGCCCGGGCCATCACCTGGATGGCGCCGCGCCCGTCCGGCGGCGAGTCGGTGATCCGGTAGGCGTTCAGGGTCGAGCTGTAGCCGAGGAGCTCGGCGAGGACCGGTGCCCCGCGCGCCCTGGCCGCGGAGAGCTCCTCCAGCACGACGACGACCGCGCCCTCCCCGATGACGAAGCCCGACCGGTCGGCGTCGAACGGGCGCGAGGCCCGCGTCGGGTCGTCGTTGTAACGGTCGGTCAACGCGCCCAGCAGGCTGAAGCCCAGCAGGTCCATCCAGGTGGTCAGGGCGTCGAAACCGCCGGCGAGCATGAGCGTCGCGTCACCGTCCTGGATGTGCCGGAACGCCTCCCCGATAGCGTGCCCCGACCCGGAGCAGGCGGTGCTGACGCTGACCATCGGCCCGGTGCAGGCGGCCAGCCGCGCGATCGCGGCGACCGGCACGTTCTGGTCACGCAGCAGCACGTCACCGGGCGGATGCCGGAAGATCTCCCGGTTGCCGGTGCGTTCCCGCAGGTGGCCGATGTCCACGACCTGCTGGAGCTCCGGGCGTCCGACGCTGCCGCCCATCGCGACGCCGCACTCGTCGGGGTCGTAGGTGGCGGGGGTGACCTTGGCTTCGCGCAGTGCCTCCGCCGCCGCCGCCAGCCCGAACCCGCCGGCCCGCGACAGGTGCCGCCAGCCGGCGGCCTCGGGAACGAGATCACGCAGGGTGAAGTCCCGGACCTGGCCGCCGATGCGGACCGAGAACGTCGAGGTGTCGAAGGTGGTCAGCTCGCCCACCCCGCTGCGGCCGGCGACGAGGTTCGCCCAGGTGGTGGCCGCGTCGTTGCCGACCGGGGTGACCGCGCCCACGCCGGTGATCGCCACCCGCCTCACGGCGCGCTCACCGCCCCGGTCAGCTGGTCGGCCATCCGGGCCGTGGCGGCCGGGTCGTCCAGCCGCTCGGCGTCGATGAGGGCACACATGATGGACGTCGCGGTGAGCACGGTGCGCCCGCCGGCGCTGACCGTCCCGTCCAGGACGGCGACCTCGTCCGAGATCGACACGACCGTGCCGTCGAGCAGCAGCACGTCGCCCGGTGTGACGTCACCGAGGAACGCCACCTCGCCCACGGACAGCAGCGCGGCTCGTTTACGGTGCCCGCTGCTCATCATCACCAGCCAGGTGCCCGCCTGGCAGAGGGCCTCGAGCACCAGCGGCGGCGGCATGACCGGCCCGGTGAGGCCGGCTCGCCAGAACTGCTCCGTGCCGGACGTCACCTTGCGCCCGACGATCCGCCGGTCCGGCTCCCAGGAGTCGATCCGGTCAATGAGATGAAAGCGCATCGGCCGCGCCTGCCTTCCTGTCGGTTCACGCGCCTGTCGGCCCACCGGCCCGCCGGCCCGCCCGCGGGAAAGCCGCGGGAAGCCCGTGGGAAGCACGGTCGTGCTCCTCGCGCGCCGCCGGTGGGCCCCGGCTGCCGGGGCCCCGCGGTCCCGGGTGGTCAGTCGGGACGGCCGGTGCCGAGCACGGCCGCGGCCCCGCCGTCCACGCGCAGCAGCTCCCCGGTCATGTAGTCGGCGTCGGGCCCGGCGACGAAGGCCACCACCCGGGCGATCTGCCCGGGGGTGGCGAACTCCCGCAGGGGGATGCGCCGTTTGATGGCCTTCCCGCCGTCCTTGGCCAGCAGCCCGTCGACGAGATCGGTGGGGACGAAGCCCGGGAGCACGGCGTTGACCCGCACTCCGAAGCGGGCCAGCTCCAGCGCGCAGTTGCGGGTGAAGGCGTTGATCGCCCCTTTGGACGCCGCGTAGGCGGACTCGCCGGTCCAGGCCCGCTCGCCCATCACCGAGGAGATGTTGATGATGACGCCGGCGCGTTCCGCCATGAAGTGGCCCATCGCGGCCTGCGTGCAGTTGAAGACCCCACCGAAGTTGACCCGCATGACCTCGAGCCAGTCCGTCGGCGCCATGGTGTAGATCAGCCCGTCCCGGGTGATCCCCGCGTTGTTCACGAGGATGTGCAGCCCGCCCAGCTCGGCGCGGGCCCGCTCGACCAGCGCGGCCGCCTGCTCGGGGTCCGCGACGTCGGCGGCGAGCGCGACGGCCTTCCCGCCGGCCTTCTCGATCTCCTCGACGACGGCCTGCGCCTCGTCGGCGCGGGACCGGTAGTTCACGGCGACGTGCGCGCCGTCGTCCGCGAGCGCCAGGGCGACCGCGCGGCCGATGCCGCGGGACGCCCCCGTGACAAGGGCGACCTGCCCTGCCAGCTTCGTCACGTCCTTTCCTTTCCTTCCTGTCGTTCTGGCCGGCCGGCCACGTCGGCCGGTGTCACTGGTCGCCGGTCCGTGCCGCCGGTCCGTGCCGTCTCCCGCCGTGGCCATCCGGGCGGAGCGGCCACGGCGGGGTCCCGTTGCCGGATCCCCAGGACGCCGAGCCCCTGGGACGCCGGGCCCTGCCGCCGGATCCCGGTGCCGGGGCGCTCAGGCGTCCACCGTGGCCGTGGCGCGCAGGACCGCCAGGTCGACGAGGTTCTGCACGGTGAACAGGCTCATCACCTGGTCGGCCGGGAGCTTGCCGGCCAGTTCCTCGGTGTCGATCTGCGGCATGGCCTTCTTCAGCTGGGCCAGGCCGACCGGGGTGATGATCTCGTTCTCGTCGCCGAACTCCGAGTCCGGGATGCCGCCCTGAATGTGGTTGCCTATGTCGGACGCCTGGATCTTCACGCCGGTCTTCCGCTCGATACGGAAAAGGATGTCCAGCAGGTCGATCGATTCCGCGCCGAGGTCCCCGATCAGGGTGGACAACGGGGTGACCTCGGTCTCGTCCAGGCCGAGGGCGTCGGCGACGGCCTCCTGGATGGCGGCGGGGAAGGCTGCGGTGTCGGTCATGGGACTGTCCTTTCTTTCATGGAGATCACACAGCGTTGAGATCACACAGCGCGCGGATCACGTGGCGTACAGATCACGTGGCATAGGGATCACGTGGTGGGTCGGGGGGTGCTGGCAGTTGTGGCACGGTGCGGGCCGGAGGAATGCCGGCCCGCCGCGGCCGGCGCGCTATGCCGGGACCGCCGGGCGCGGGGCGCCGTGGCCGGCGGTGGCGAGCAGCGCCTCGATCGCCTGGGGACGGGCGGTTCCCAGCGCCCGGACATCCGGGGCGATCCGCTTGACGAATCCCGTCAGGACCCGGCCCGGCCCGACCTCGACGAGCAGGCTGTGACCGTCCGCCACGGCCCGTCGCACGGTGTCGACCCACCGGACCGGCTCGACGAGCTGCCGCCGCAGCAGCAGGCGCACCTCCTCCGCCCGTCGGACGTAGCCGCCGGTGACGGCGCTGAGCACCGGTACCTGTGGTTCGGCGAACACGTGCCGGTCGAGCTCGGCGCCGAACTCGGCCTCGATGTCGCGCATCAGGGAACAGTGGAAGGGGGCGCCGACGTCGAGCCGCACGATCCGTTCCGCGCCGGCCCGCGCCGCCAGCGCCTCGACCCGCGCGACCGCCTCCGCCAGGCCCGAGACGACCGTCTGCCCGGGGTCGTTGTAGTTGGCGATCTCCACGACACCGGTGCCGGTGACGTCCCGGCACAACGCCTCGACCCGCTCGGCCGGCAGCCCGATGACCGCCGCCATCGCGCCCGGGGTACGGCTGCCCACCTCGGCCATGAGCTCGCCGCGGCGGCGCACCAGGCGCAGCACGGACCGCGCGTCGAGCACCCCGGCGGCGGCGAGCGCCGTGTACTCGCCGAGGCTGTGCCCGGCGACGCCGGACGCCTCGAAACCGCCGGCCCGCAGCACCTCGAGCACCGCCAGGCTGGTCGCGGCGATCGCGGGCTGGGTCACGTCCGTGCGGCGCAGCTCCTCCGCCGAGCCCGACACGCACAGCTTCGTCAGCGGGATGCCGAGGACGTCGTCCGCCATCTCGAAGATCCGGCCTGCGGTGTCCGGGTACCGCCTGACCAGGTCGGCCGCCATCCCGGGCCGTTGGGAGCCCTGTCCGGGGAACATGGCCAGGCAGCGGCTGCCCGGGGCGGGCTCCCCCGCCGCCTCGCCCGCGGCCCGTTCCGCCCCGACGGCCGGTGCCGGTGGGGGCTCCGCGCCGGCGGCCTCCGCGCGGAGAGTATCCACGCCGAGACTCTCCGCGCCGGGGCTTTCCGCGCTGGGGTGGAGGACCGTGGCTGTGGCGGGGATCCGGGTCATCTCGGGGTTCTCCCTTCCGATCGGTTGGCGCGTGCGCCACGAAGGTGGTCGGCGGGTGTGCCGTGGCGGCCGGGCGCGGGCGGCCCGGGTACCACGCGTGGGCCGGGCCCCCAGGCACCGGGCACCGTGCGCGCCACGGCGGGCTGCTCGTCGCGCCACGGCCGGTCCCGGCTCGCGGGCCTGGCCGCTGCCGGCCGCGCGGCGGCCGTCACCGCCCGCAGCGCGATCAGCACGGCGGCGAGTTCCTCGCTGGTGGGGTGGCCCGGGGTCACGGCGATCGTCGCGTCCGCCGGCCCGTCCGCCGGCCCGTCCGCCGTGGCGGGCGGCCGCGGCGGGGCACCGGCCGCGGCCGCCGACGGGATCCGGACCGCGGGCGGTCCCGCGCGCAGACTCCGCGGACTCTGTGGCACCGTCGCTCCTTCCCGTTCCCAGTCCCTGGTCCCGCCGGTTCCGCCATCGGTTGTGCCGGCGCTTCGCCGCCGGTTCCGTCGTCTGTCCCGCAACGGTGCCCGCGGCCGGCTTCCCGGCCGGCGCCTCGGGACGGTCGCGCCGCGGAATCCGCCGGGAAGTCACCACGGAATCCGCCGGAAGAGGGCGCCGCGGAATCCGGCGAAGGGGCACCGCGGAATCCGGCGGGGGCAACGCTGTCGGTCGTCCGGCGCCCCCGGCGGCCCGGATGCCTACAGTGGCTCGTTGGGGTGTTTGCGGATCTGCTGTACGTGCCGCTTGGTCCGCAGGAAGGCCAGCCCGCGGACGATCATCCGGCGGGTGTCGGCCGGGTCGATGACGTCGTCGACATGGCCGCGCTCGGCGGCGGCATAGGGATGCAGCAGCGCGTCGCTGTACTTCTTCGTGAGTTCCGCGCGCAACCGGTCGGGGTTCTCCGCCGCCGCCAGCTCCTTGCGGAATATGATGTTCGCGGCCCCGTCCGCGCCCATGACCGCGGTCTGGTTGACCGGCCACGCGAACGAGAGGTCGGAGCCGATCGACTTGGAGTCCATGACGATGTAGGCGCCGCCGAACGCCTTGCGAAGAATAACCTGGATCCGCGGCACAGTCGCCTCGCAGTAGGCGTACAACAGCTTGGCGCCCCGGCGGATGATGGCATTGTGTTCCTGCTCGACCCCGGGCAGGAAGCCAGGTACGTCAACCAGCGTGACCAGCGGGATATTGTAGGCGTCACACATGCGGACGAATCTCGCCGCTTTCTCCGAGGCGTCGATGTCGAGCACACCGGCCAGCACCATCGGCTGGTTTCCCACTATCCCGACGACCCGCCCGTCGAAACGGGCCAGGACGCACACGATGTTGCGGGCCCAGTGCGACTGCACCTCCAGGTACTCGCCGTCGTCCACGATCTCCTCGATGACGTCCCGGATGTCGTACGGCGTCCGCTCGTTCGACGGCACGATCCGCAGCAGCTCCGGACAGCGGCGGTCGGGGTCGTCGGACGGCTCGACCGCCGGCGGCGCCTCGTTGTTGTTCGACGGCAGGAAGGAGAGCAGGTAGCGGACCTCGTCCAGGCAGGTCTCCTCGTCGTCGGCGAGGAAGCTCGCCACGCCGGTGCGCTCGGCGTGGACCTGCGCTCCGCCGAGCTCGGCCTGGGAGACGTCCTCGCCGGTGACCGAGCGCACGACGTCCGGCCCGGTGATGAACATGTTCGCGGTGTCGCGGGTCATGAAGACGAAGTCCGTCAGCGCCGGGGAGTACACCGCGCCGCCGGCGCAGGACCCGAGAACGGCGCTGATCTGGGGGACGACCCCGGAAAGGCGGACGTTACGCGCGAAAAGCCCACCGAAACCGGCGAGCGCCGCGACGCCCTCCTGAATGCGCGCGCCACCGCCGTCGTTGAGGCCGATGACCGGCGCGCCGATCGACTCGGCCAGGTCCAGCACCTGGTGGATCTTGGCCGCGAACGTCTCACCGAGCGCGCCGCCGCGGACCCGGGCGTCATGCGCGAAAACGACCACGCTGCGGCCGTCCACCGTGCCGAACCCGGTGACCACCCCGTCGCCGGACGGGTGGGAACGCTCCATTCCGAAACCGGTGGCCCGGTGCTGGGCGAAAAGGTCGAGTTCGGTGAAGGAACCCGCGTCCAGCAGGTGTTCGATGCGTTCGCGGGCGGTGAGTTTGCCCCGGGCGTGATGCCGCCGGGTGGCTTCCGGGTCATCTCCCTGCTCGGCGAGCAGCCGCCGCCGGGCCAGGAGCGCGGTGTGCTGCTCGAGGGTCAGCGGCTCGCTTTCCCGGGCCGCCTCCGACGCGGCCCCGCCGGCATCCTGGGAGATCGGCCGCCGGTTGCCCTGGCCGGGGATGAGCTGGTTGGGAAGAAGCCAGTAGGCCGCGGGTTCGACGGTGCTTTCCTCGCCGTCCGAACTGTTGCGCAGGACTGAAACCACCAACGATCCCTCCTCCTGGTAACCCGGTGGCCCGGGCCTCCCGACACCGCGGAAGAAACGTGACCTCGCGGCCTTCCGATCTTCCCGGGTGGCCGCTGTACCGAGTTTGGACGATCGCACTGGGAAAAATTCTTGAGGGATCCTTGAATCGAGCTGACATGCCTCCACGGGTGATATTGATCACAAGCGTGGGTATCAGCCGCGGCGGTACGGCCATGATTGGCCCGTCACATGGAACCGTATTCGTACGGAGCGTACACGACGACAGCCTGGAATGTCGCCGGCCCGACAGCGGTCATATCGCGTAAATTGCTGCCCGAAAACACCGCGGCCATTACCGGCGGCCTTGGGCCTGGGGCCTGGGGCCCGACGGCATCCTCACGAACGACAGCACACGCCGATGGGCGCCGGCCACCGAAGAAAATCGGCGCGAGTCTGTCACTGTGTGCGCTGGGGCGGCCAGAAAGCGTACAGACAACAGACCCGCGCCGATCGTGGCCTGCGTGCGTGGTTACGGACGGGGCTCGCGCTCCTCGACCGACGCTCCCGGCACCGTCCTCATGGACGTACCAGAACGGCGCCCGGCTCGGACGCGGTGAGCGTGACCCTGCCCGACCAGGTCAGCGACCCGGGCGCGGGCAGCCCGTCGGCATCCAGCATGATCGCCCGTTCGACGCCGGTGACCGTCACCGTCGAGCCCGGGTCGGCCACCCCGGCCGGGGCCCGCAGCACCTCGAGCGTGGCGATGTCGGCGAGCTTCGTGCCCGGGGGCAGCTCCACCGCGGTGGCGGCCGCGCCGTCCCGCTGCAGGGACCAGCCGGGGATCATGTGGTCGGACCGGTAGAGGACGTCCGGGTCACCCGCGAGCCGGACCCCGACCGTGGTGCCGGCCCAGGCCAGGCCCGGCACGGCCGAGGCAACCGGGACGACCGGGGCGGACGTGGTCTTGCGGATCACGACGTACAGATAGTTCCGCAGGTCGGACAGTGCAGGTGTGTACGCGGACGCCACCGGCTCGATCTTCTCCTCGCGGCGCGCCTCGGCCGCAGACACCTGGTAGGTCCACCCCGCGGTGTCCATCATCCGCTCCCGCGCCTCGCCCGCGGCGAGCTCCTGATCGGCGGCGAGGAGGAACCGCATGCCACCGGTGCCGGCGCTGGGGCCGGCGACCGTGTCGCACACCATGTTGTTGCCCGTACACGTCCGCAGCACGGGATGGCCGTCCTCGTAGCGGCCGGTGAACGGCAGCGTCGCGTGGTCGGGGCCCTGGTAGACCGCCGACCCCGGCACCACGGACCCGGCCGCGTCGAGCTCGGCCCGGTACACCCACTCGATGTCGGTCTGGCGTCCCCAGCGTGCCTGGAGGTACCCGGGGTCGTTGCCGGTGCCGCCGTCCTCGTTGCTGAACATGACGCTGTACTCCAGCACCGTGTGGCCCGGCCGGCCGGCCGCTGGCGCCTGGGTGTGCCAGGCGAGCAGCGGGGTGTCGGTGTGGTTGTTCTGGAAGAGCCCGCCGTACTCAGGAAGCGACCGTCCGTAGAGGATCGGGGCGTACGCAAGCGGATCCGGGCCGCCGGACGCCCTGGGCGCCACCACCGATACCGACAGTTCATCGATCACCACCGTCCGCGCGCCAGCGCTGGAGGCCCGCTCGTCCAGGGTGATCGCGAGAGTGTGGACGCCGGCACGCAGCCGCCCGAGCTGGACCCTTCTGGTGATCGGATGTGCGGCGGGCACGACGAGGTCGGTCGCGAGCACGCCGTCCACCGTGATCGCGAGCACCGCGGACTCCGCGCCCGGGACCGCCCAGTCGGCCCCGGGGGCCCTGGCGGTGACCTCCGCCACCCCCTCGCCGTCACGTCGCGCCTGGACGGCCAACGAGTACGGGGAGCTCCCGCGCGCCAGCGTGACCGGCACCTCCGCGACGGCATCGGGACCGGCATCGGAACTGGCATCGAGAGCATGGCCGGCCCGGGCAGCGGCCTCGCCGGTGCCAGCCCCCGCGGCGGCGCCGGCCGCCCTCACGGCCGTGGTCCGCGGGTAGCGACCAGCGGCGCCGGCATCCAGACCACCGGCGCCGGCGCCGGCACCGGAGCTCACCGCGACAGCGTCGCCGCCGGCCACGACGGTGCCGGCGGCCTGGGCGGCCCGAGTGAGGTGGGCGGCCTGGACAGCCCCGTCGGCCCCGCCGGTGACGTCACTCCCCGGCGTATCCGCGATCAGGACGACGACGAGCAGCGCGAGAACGGCTCGTGCCCACCACGTCCGCGCCACCGTCGTCACCGTTCCCGCCGTCGTCACCGTGTCACCGCTGCTCAGCCACCTTCACCGCTGTCGGCCACCATTCCGCCCCGCTCATGTCGCCCCCCGCTCGCGCCGCCCCCGGTCGCGCCGCCACTGCTCAGGTCATCACTGTCCGAGGCGCCACCGCCCAGATCGCCGCTGTTCAGATCATCACTGTTCGGGGCGTAGCGGCACGAACACAGCCGGCCCGGCGGGGACGTCCGCCGCCGCGACGTCCACCAGCCGGACCGCTTCGGCCTCGCCGAGAGCGGCCAGCCGCCACGCCGGGGCCGCCACGACCGCCCCGTACAGGCAGGCGCAGGAACCTCTGAACGCCACCGTCTCGTCCACGGCACGCTCCCGGGCGTCAGCGCCGGCGTCGCCAGCGGCGCCGGCCTGGGCCGCCGCGGCGTCGGCGGCGTGCGCGAAAGCGGTCCGGATGTCGGCGAGCGGGTCGCGGACATCCGCGGACAACGCCGCGCCGTCAGGGGGGACCCGGAAGAACACGCGCACGGTCCGCAGGTCCCGGAGCAGGTCGAGGGCCTGCTCCGGCGTCCGGTAGCCCGGGAAGCTGACGACCGCGTAGGTGTCGGGGTAGACGTCCGTGTGGGCGTCCGTGTGGGCGTCGGGGTGGGCGTCCGTATGGGCGTTGAGGTGGCTGCCGGGCCACTCGGCCCGCCGGGCCGCGGTGGCCAGCCGTGTCCGCGCCGCCGTCAGGTAGCCCGCCACCGTCTCCCGCTGTCCCAGGCCCACCAGGACGGCGGCCGCGGGCATCTCCTCGACCCGAGTGGGGACCGCGATCGCGGCGGGGACGGGAACCGGGCCCGCGACCATGCCCGGGCCGGTGGTGGCAGCGTCAGGACCGGTGCCGGCGGCAGGACCGGTGCCGGCGGCAGGGGAACCCGACAGCGCGTAGGCCGGCCTGGCGACCGGATCCACCCGTCGCCCCACCGCGGGTACCGCCGTCCGCGGCTGGTCGAACCTCTCAAGATCGCGTCCGCCGGCCGGGCCGCGCGCCAGGGCTGCGATCGTGCTCACCCCGATCACCGAAACCACGCCCAGCGCCGTCATCCGCATGCTCCGTTCGATGACGGGGTGGCCGCAAAGACCCCACCGGACCGCGCCGCCACCAGTCGCGGCGGTGCTGGCCGGGCCACCGGCGGTAGCGGTGCTGGCCAGGCCACCGGCGGTAGCGGTGCTGGCCGGGCCACCGGCGGTAGCGGTGCTGGCCAGGCCGGCAGCCACGGCCGTGTCCCGCGGCTCGACGGTCCCGCGCCGCGCCGTGCCTCTCCCGGCCGCCACGACGGCTCGGCTTGCGGTAGCGTTACCGATCGGGTCACATTCATCACCGTACGGCGTAACCCTGTCCCTGCGCGACCTGGCGGACGCGTTGTCATGCCCACCGCCGCCGGCCGGATCATCCGTGCGTGCGCCCGGCACGGCCAGGCCGCCCGGCAGCCCCTGGACGCCCGGGGCGGCGGTTCGCAGACGCGAGGCCCGGGCGGTGAACCCGCTCAGGATCCGGCCCGCGACCGGCAACAGACGTTCGTCCAGATGGTCGAGGCCAACGAGCACACGCCATGCCGCGCCCACGGCGGCCCGTCCCGCCCGCGGTCTCCCCAGCCGGCCCACATCATGATCGACAGAGTGACGCCAGCCGCGAACCCACAGCTTTCCCGTCCGGCCCGCTGCCCCGGTCTGCTCCTCAGCCCCGGCATCAGCATCAGCCCCGGCATCAGCATCAGCCCCGGCCCTGGCATCAGCCCCGGCCTCAGCCCCGGCCCCGGCATCAGCCCCGGTCCCGGTCCGGACCCCGGTGAACCGGGCCCTGGCGAACCGGTGCCACACCGCCCGGAACACAGCCGGCGGACGACCGGTGGCGGTCACGACTGCCGCCGAAGAACGGCAACCGCCTCCGCGAGATCAGGTGGGTCGGGGCTGGTGAACGTCACCCACCGCCTGTCCGCGGGATGGGCGAAGGACAGCTGGGCGGCGTGCAGCCACTGCCGGGCCAGCCCGAGCCGGCCGGCGAGGACCGGATCAGCGCCGTAGGCGAGATCGCCGACGCAGGGATGCCGCAGCGCCGACATGTGCACCCGGATCTGATGGGTCCGCCCGGTCTCCAGGCGCACCGAGAGCAGCGACGCGGCCCGGAACGCCTCTTCGGTGTCATAGTGGGTGACGCTGGGCTTCCCACCCGCTACCACGGCGAACAGGCCGGGCTTACGCGGATGCCGGTCGATCGGCGCGTCCACCGTGCCGCTGGACGGGTCGGGATGCCCCTGCACCAGAGCACGGTAGATCTTCTCGACCTCGCGGTCCCGGAAAGCCCGCTTCAACACGGTGTAGGCGCGCTCACTTTTCGCGATGACCATGATGCCCGTCGTGCCGACGTCGAGACGGTGGACAACGCCCTGGCGTTCCGCGGCACCGCTGGTCGCGACGCGGTAGCCCGCGGCGGCGAGGCCACCGATCACGGTCGGGCCGGTGAAGCCCGGCGCGGGGTGGGCGGCCACCCCGACCGGCTTGCCGACCACCACGATGTCGTCGTCATCATGGATCACCTGCAGGCCGGGCACCGGCTCGGCCGCCACCCGGACCGGGTTCGGCGGGGGCGGCAGGCACACCTCCAGCCACGCCCCGGCGCCGACCCGGTCGGAGCGGCCGCGTACGGCCCCGTCCACGCTGGCCTGGCCGTCGTCGACAAGCTGGGCCGCGGCCGTCCGGGACAGCCCGAACATCCGCGCGATCGCCGCGTCCAGGCGCAGGCCGTCCAGCCCGTCGGGAACCGGGAGCGCACGCCTGTCCCGCACACCGCCCCCTGCCACGGCTACCTGGCCGGCTTCGCCGCCGGCCGCGTCACCGGCTTCGTTACCGGCTTCGTTACCGGCCGTATCGCCGGTTTCGTTACTGTCCATCGCGGTCGTCGATGTCCGTCGCGGGCCGGCCGTCGGGGCCCGCCGGCCCGTCCGGATTCGGCTGGCCGTCCCGCGGGGCGGGCTGGCCGTCCAGAGCGGTACCGAGGGCCGCCAGGATGACCGCGACCACCCCACCGATCACGATCGCCGAGTCGGCGATGTTGAACACCGGCCAGTTGTGCAGGTGGATCCAGTCCACGACATGCCCGCGCAGCGGCGCCGGCGCGCGGAAGATCCGGTCGCTGAGGTTGCCCAGGGCCCCGCCGAGCAGCAGACCGAGCACGACCGCCCACGACAGCGACGTCAGCGTCCGGGCGGTGCGAACAATGATCACGACAACCACCAGGGCGACGATGCTGAACAGCACGGTCGCGCCACCAGCGATACTGAACGCGGCCCCGGGGTTACGCGTCAGCCGTAGGTCGAGTACGCCGGGAAGCAGCTCGATCGGTGCCCGGTCCGACAGGCTCGCCACAGCGGCGATCTTCGTGACCACGTCGATGGCGAGGATCACAAGACCGGCACCGGCCACCGTGGCCACCGCGCGTGGCGACCGGCACACCCGATACGGCTCGCCGCCGGTACGGCTCCCGCTGATGTGACTCTCCTCATGGGCCGACGACACGTCGAAATCCGGACCAGCGGGATCATCCAGGTCCGGGATGGACTTCCCGTTTTCCACCTCGGCCGTCACATCCCACCGGTCCCGCCCGTGGACGCCCTCTCCCACACCTGCCCCACTCTACGGGCAGCGCCTTCATGCCCGGAACGCACCATGACCGTCACCCTCGCGCCACCCC
>NZ_CEVIVD010000076.1:0-4601 GCF_982290655.1 Protofrankia sp. CiP1_Cm_nod3 | reverse complement strand
CCCCACAGCGGTTTTCACCTACGGGCCGGCGGCCGGGCCAGGCGGCCACCCGGACCGGCCGAGGTGGTCGGCCCGGGATCCCGGCTCCGGATGCCAGGGGCCCACCGAATGCTCCGTCCCGTCCACTACGCTTGACACAGCGGACGGCGTTGACGGGACGAGTAGCGGCGGGCGCAGCCAGGGACGACCGGCCTCAGGACGGCGTCCAGCGAGCCGGGGACGGTGTGAGCCCGGCGGCCAGCGCGCTGCGAAGATCACCCCTGAGCCGCCGGGAGAACAGGGCCCGCGCCCCCAGTAGATCCGGTACCGCGCGCGACGAGTGGTCTGTCCGGGCCGCCACACCGGCGTCCCGGGAGGCAAGGAGGGTGGTACCGCGGTGCCACCGCGCCCCGGCGAACGCCGGGTGCCGTGGGGTGTCGTCCCTCCGTTGGAGCCCGAAACCGACGGAGATCTGACGGAGACCCGCCCATGCCGAACCAGCCCACCGAGCCAGACCAGCCTGCCGCGCCGGACCAGCCTGCCGCGTACACCCCGTCCCCCCAGCTCACCGGGCAGGCCCCGGCCGCCCGGCCGGCCGGGCAGGCCCGGCCGGCGCCGGTGTTCCCGCCGCTGTCGACCCAGGTCGACCTGCCCGCCCTCGAGCGCGACATGCTCCAGCGCTGGAAGGACCTGAAGGTCTTCCAGCGTTCCCTGGACGCGACCGCCAACGGCCCGCAGTGGGTCTTCTACGAGGGCCCTCCGACCGCCAACGGCAGGCCGGGCGCCCATCACGTCGAGGCGCGCGTGTTCAAGGACCTCTTCCCCCGCTTCCGCACGATGCGCGGCTTCCATGTCCCGCGCCGCGCCGGCTGGGACTGTCACGGCCTGCCCGTCGAGCTCGCCGTGGAGAAGGAGCTGGGCTTCACCAGCAAGAGCGACATCGAGGACTTCGGCATCGCCGAGTTCAACGCCCGCTGCCGCGAGTCGGTGCTGCGCCACGTCGCCGACTTCTCCCGGATGACCGAGCGGATGGCCTACTGGTGCGATCTGGACAACGCCTACCGCACCATGGACACCTCCTACATCGAGAGCGTCTGGTGGTCCCTCAGGCAGATCTTCGACAGGGGGCTGCTCGTCGAGGACCACCGGGTCACCCCGTACTGCCCGCGTGACGAGACACCCCTGTCCGACCACGAGGTCTCCCAGGGGTACGAGGACGTGGTCGACCCGTCGGTGTACGTCCGGTTCCCGGTGACGTCCGGACCGCTCGCCGAGGCGGGGGTGAGCCTGCTGGTCTGGACGACCACCCCGTGGACGCTGGTGTCGAACACCGCGGTCGCCGTGCACCCGGACGTCACCTACGTGGTCGCCCGGACCTCCGCCGGTGGCCGTGCGGACGAGCTGGTGCTGGTGGCCGAGCCGCTGCTCGCCGCCGCGGTGGGCCCGGACGCCGAGGTCATCCGGACGCTGCGCGGCGCGCAGCTGGCGGGGGTGGCCTACGCCCGCCCGTTCGAGCTGCTGCCGGCGGCGGACTTCGCCACCCCGGCCGCGGCCACCGGCCACGCCGCCAGCCAGACCACCGGCCACGCCGCCAGCCAGACCGCCAGCCAGACCGCCGGCCAGGTCACCGCTCAGACCGCCGGTCAGACCACCGGCCAGGTCACAACGGCGGCCGCGCACTCGGTGGTCCTCGCCGACTACGTCACCACGACCGACGGCACCGGGCTGGTCCACCAGGCCCCGGCCTTCGGCGCCGAGGACCTTGCCGTCGCCCGCGCCCACGGGCTGCCGGTGGTCAACCCGGTGGGCCGCGACGGCCGGTTCGTCACCGGCGTCCCGCTGGTCGGCGGGCTGTTCTTCAAGGACGCGGACGCGCCCCTCGTCGACGACCTGCGCGCCCGCGGGGTGCTGTGGCGGGCCGAGGACTACACCCACAGCTACCCGCACTGCTGGCGCTGCCACACCCCGCTGATCTACTACCCGCTGCCGTCCTGGTACATCCGGACGACTGCGGTCGCCGACCGGCTGCTGGCGGAGAACGAGCGCACCGACTGGCACCCCTCACGGATCAAGAACGGCCGTTACGGGGAGTGGCTGCGAGGGAACGTCGACTGGGCGCTGTCGCGCAACCGCTACTGGGGCACGCCGCTGCCGATCTGGCGCTGCACCGCCGACCCGGCGCATCTGACCTGTGTCGGGTCGCTGCTGGAGCTGTCCTCGCTGGCCGGACGTGACCTGTCCGGGCTCGACCCGCACCGGCCGTTCGTCGACGAGGTCACGATCGCCTGCCCGGCCTGCTCGGCGGTGGCCCGCCGGGTCCCGGACGTGATCGACGTCTGGTACGACAGCGGGGCGATGCCGTTCGCCCAGTGGGGCGCGCCGCACCGCAGCCGCGAGGAGTTCGCGGCCCAGTACCCGGCGCAGTACATCTGCGAGGCCATCGACCAGACCCGCGGCTGGTTCTACACCCTGATGGCCATCGGGACGCTGGTGTTCGACCGCTCGTCGTACGAGACCGTGCTCTGCCTCGGCCTCCTCCTCGACGCCGAGGGCCGCAAGATGAGCAAGCATCTGGGCAACGTCCTCGACCCGTTCGAGCTGTTCGAGCGGCACGGCGCGGACGCGGTGCGCTGGCTGATGCTCGCGGCGGGCTCGCCGTGGTCGGACCGCCGGGTCGGCCACGAGGCGCTGGAGGACATCGTCCGCAAGGTGCTGCTGACCTACTGGAACACCGCGTCGTTCTTCGTCCTGTACGCGAACGCCGCGGGCTGGGCGCCGGGGCGTACGCCCGCCGCCGAACCGCAGGCCCGCCCGGTGCTCGACCGGTGGGCGCTCTCCGAGCTGCACGCCACGATCACCGAGGTCACCGAGGCGCTGGACGGGTTCGACTCGCTGCGCGCCGGGCGCCGCCTGGCCCGCTTCATCGACGACCTGTCCAACTGGTACGTGCGCCGCTCCCGGCGGCGGTTCTGGGAGGCCGACCCGGACGTCCTGGAGACCCTCTACACCTGCCTGGACGGCCTGACCCGGCTGCTGGCCCCCTTCATCCCGTTCCTCACCGACACGCTGTGGTCGAAGCTGGCCGCCGGTGTGCGGGCGGACGCCCCGGACTCGGTCCACCTCGCCGGCTGGCCGGCCCCGCGGCCCGAGCTCGTGGACGCGACGCTCGCCGCCCGGATGGACCTGGTGCGGCGGGTGGTCGAGCTCGGCCGGGCGGCCCGGGCGAGCAGCGGTGTGCGGACCCGCCAGCCGCTGGCCCGCGCCGTGGTGGCCGCCCCCGAGTTCGCCGGGCTCTGCGCGGACCTGCGCGCCCAGATCGCCGAGGAGCTCAACGTCGCCGCCGTCGAGGCTGCGGCCGCCGATGTGGTCGACGTCACCGTGAAACCGAACTTCCGGGCGTTGGGCCGCCGGTTCGGCAAGCGGACCCCGCTGGTCGCGGCGGCCGTCGCCGCGGCGGGCCGGCCGGTGGACGGCCGGCTCACCGTCGAGGTGGACGGCGAACGGATCGAGCTCGCCGGCGACGATCTCATCATCTCCGAGACCCCGCGGCAGGGCTGGGCCGTGACCTCGGAGTCGGGGCTGTCCGTGGCCCTCGACCTGGAGATCACCCCCGAGCTGCGGCGGGCCGGTGTCGCCCGGGACGTGGTGCGGATCCTGCAGGAGGCACGCAAGGCCGCCGGCCTGGACATCACCGACCGGGTCGACGTCCGCTGGACGGCGGACACGCCGCAGACCACCCAGGCCCTGCGGGAGCACGCGTCCACCGTGGCCGCCGAGGTCCTCGCCGTGACGTTCACCGAGGGCGCCGCCCCCGCGGGCCAGCAGGCGGACCAGGACGCGGACGATGCCGGCCAGCGCGCACCGGATCTCGGGCTGACGTTCTGGCTGCGGCCGGCGGCCGGCACCACCGGCACAGCCGGCACAGCCGACGCGGCTGGCTGACAGACCGCGGGCAGGCTTCGCCGGGAGTGTTTCAGGCCGGGAGACTCAGCGGGTGTCCCGGCCTGCCGGTGGACGCCGGGACGGCCTGCGTGCCCCCAGCGGCAGTAGCGCCGCCGCCAGCAGGCCGATCACGACCGAGGCATAGACAAAACCGGTGCCGCCCAGGATCCCCACCCCCAGCAGCACGGCCGACAGCAGGACGAGAACACCGCTGAGAACTGTCATGGCCGGACGATGGCCGTGACCGGCACCACTGGAACGAATTCCGCGGACCGGACATCGCGGATCCAGAGGGCCATATGACCGATATGCCGTGATGGTGGATACATCCGGAACCTTTTCCGATATTTTCAAACTCCAGGATCCGGGAACGCCGGGCCCCGGGAACGCCCAGGCCCTGGGAACCGCCAGGGCCTGGAGCCCCAGGAGCCCGCGGGCTCCTGGGCATCCTGCGGACCGCCACCCACCGCGGCGCCGCCGTGGGCCTGTGGGCTCCTAGAAGTCCTGCAGCCCGGAGGGATCCCGACGGGAAACCGCCTCCACATCAGGCGCGCGCACCCCGCCGTTGTCGTTCCCGCGCGCCATCGCGCCCGCGCCCAGGGGCGAAGCGGACGGGAAGGACGAGGACGGGGCGGATGCCCCCGTGGGTGAGTTGGCGCTGATCCCGACCGGCGGGGGCG
>NZ_CEVIVD010000075.1:9523-23978 GCF_982290655.1 Protofrankia sp. CiP1_Cm_nod3 | reverse complement strand
GGGCGGCGATCTAGGCTCTTGGCCCATGAGGGCGGTCAGGGTGGGGGAGTGGCTGGTCGACACCTCCGCTCCGCTGGGCAGCGGAGCGTTCGCGGAGGTTCTGCCTGCCTGGCGGGAGCGCGCGGGGATGGCTGGCGTCCAGCGGGCCATAAAGATCTACAAGGCGGTGGGCGACGGCGAGCGGCAGCGCCGGGCGCTGGAGGAGATCCAGGTTCAGGAGCAGCTGCTGGGATGTCCGTATGTGGTCGCCTATGTCGACGCGTTCCTCGTCGAGGACGGGCTCTACGACGGCGGCGTGGCCCAGGTGATGGAAATGGGTGACGTCTCGCTGGCCAGCCGGCTGGCCAGCGAGCGGCTGCGGCGGATGACGGTCGGCGAGGTCGCCGAGATGCTGGGCGGCGTGGCCGAGGCACTCGACCACATCCACGCGCGGGGCCTCGTCCACGCCGATCTCAAACCCGGGAACATCGTGCGCTGCCGTGGGATCTGGAAGGTCGCGGACTTCAACGCAACCTCCGTCCTGGCCGGCGGCAGGGGACGCGACCAGGGCGGGACACAGGCGTACATGTCGCCGCAACGGCTTGCCGCCGAGGGCCACGGGAGCGTGCGCCGGGAAGACGACATGTGGTCACTCGGTGTCGTCCTTGGCGAGTGCCTGCTCGGCCGGTTACCGCGCCGTCCCGACGGCTCCCCGGAACCGGACGCCGCCGTGCTCGCCGAACGGATCGTCGCGGAACTGAGAAGGGGCGAGGCAGATCACGAGCTGGTCGTCCTGCTCCGGGAGCTGCTGTCGACAGATCCGGCGCTACGCCCGAGAGCGGCGGCGACGGCGCTGCGGCTGCGGGCGCTGGCGCACCGCGCGGCGGAGGAAGGGACCGACCTGGTGCGTTGGTCCGGCCTGGCGTGCAGCAGTTTCGGGAACAGCCATCTTGAGGTGTTCACGGCGGGCCGCCAGGATGGTCTGCGGCACCGTTGGATTGTCCAGGGGTGGAGCGACTGGCACGGGATGGCCGCGCCGTGCGCCGTGCGGGCGATCGCGGTGGGCAGCCCCCGGGAGTTCGAGCAGCACCTCTGGCTGCTCGATCACGAGGGCCGGATCTGGGTGCGCAGCCTCGCGGTCGACCGCGAGACCTACGCGCCCGTCGAGGACTGGTCGGCCTGGCAGCCGTGGCCTGCCCCGGCGGACGGCGTGACCGTCGTCGACCTGGCCGCCACGAACGCGCCATGGGCTCAGCACTGCCTGCTTGCGGTCGACAACCAGGGCCGGGCCTGGTGCAGGCCGTGGAACGCCCACGGCGGCTGGTCGGACTGGTGGGCACTGCCAGACCTGCCCGAGGGCCTTGTCACGGTCCGGGCGGCGACGGGTGCCGCCGGTGTCGGCGCGCTCGACGGCCGAGGCGTCCTCTGGCGCAGCCCGGGGCTCTACACCCGCTCCTGGTACCGGCCGCTGCCCGCGGAACACCCACCCGTCCGCGGATTCGCCCTGCTGCCCGACGACGCGGTGGTCGTGCTGACCGGCGAGGGCGTGGAACTGCGCGCTGGGGGTATGCACACCGGTCCGCTCACGCCCGCGCCCGCCGGCGACTACGTGGCGGTGGACGCGTCCTCCCGCTGGCTCGGGCATCTGGAACTGGTACTCCGCGATCGTGAGGATCGGATCCTGCACACCTGGGCCCATCGATGGGATACCGGCTGGTGGGAATGGCACCCGGAATGGGCCGAGCTGTCGGGATGACTCGACACGGCTGAGCGGGGTCCCGGGCCGAGGCCGGTGAACGGCGCGCTCCGGAGCACTCGCCGCGCTCCACGGCCCTCACCGATGCCGGCGGACCGCGTCGTCCCGGGAGCGGGTCTCAGCGGGTGGGGTAGATGTCGGTCTGTTCGGCCGCGTTGATCGACGACTTCTCCGGGGGCAGGAACCCGAGCTGGACGATCTGCCGGGGGGCGATCACGTCGAGGAGCCAGTCGGCCGCGACCCGGATCGTGTTGGTCCGTCCCGGCAGGGCGTACAGGTGGTAGCCGCGGGCCAGCGCGGCGGCGGGCAGGCCGGACAGGGTGACGCCGAGCGGGTTGGCGACCGCGGCGGCACCGCCGAGGTCGACGACGAAGCCGAGGTCACGGTGCCGGTAGGGCCGGGCGCTGCCGTGGCCGAGGGAGGCCGCGACGGCACGGGCGGCCCCCGCCGCCTCGCGGACCGCGTGCTGCGCGGTCTGCCCGGCGGGCTGGCCGTCACGGGTGGTGTCCGGGACCGCGGCGGCGTCACCGAGCGCGAACACGCCGTCGGCGTCGGGCACCTGGAACTCGCTGTCGACGACCAGCCGGCCCCGCGAGGTGGGCAGGCCAAGGGCGGAGATCAGCGGGCTGGGGGTGATCCCGGCGCACCAGACCACCGTGTGGGTCCGGATTGTGTCACCGTCGGTGAGCCGGGCCCGGTCCGCCGCCACGTCCGACACGGACGTTCCCAGCCGGACGTCGACCTGCCGCGCGGCGAGCAGGTCCATGGACCGGGCGGCCAGGGCGGGCGGCAGCTCGGGCAGCACCCGGGGCGCCAGGTCCAGCAGGATCCAGCGGATGTCGTCGGGGGAGAGGCGCGGGTAGGCGCCGACCGCTCGGCGGGTGAACCGCGTCATCTGCGCGGCCAGTTCGGTCCCGGTGTAGCCGGCGCCGACGACCACGAAGGTGCATCGCGCCCGGCGCCGGTCCGCGTCGGCGCAGGCGTCGGCCTGCTCCAGCTGGCGCAGCACATGGTCACGCAGGTAGACGGCCTCGGCCAGGTTCTTCAGGCCGAGCGCGTGGTCGGCCAGCCCCGGGATGTCCAGGGTGCGGGTCACCGCGCCGGGCGCCAGCACGAGCCGGTCCCAGCCCAGCGTCGTCCGCGACCCGTCGGCCCGGCGGATCGTCACCGTCCGGCCCGCCAGGCCGGCGTCGACGACATGGCCGAGCAGCAGGGTGGTCCGCCGCAGCGCGGCCCTGGTCGCGACCGCGACATGCCGGGGCTCCACCTCACCGGCGCTCACCTGCGGCAACAGCGACGTGTACAGAAGGTGGTCGACTGGCGATACGAGTACGAGGTCGGCCGCGTCCGCCGGTAGGTGGTGTTCCAGGTGCCGCAGCACCCCGAAACCCGCGAACCCGCTGCCGACCACCACCACCCGCGGCGCCCGGGCCGTGGGTTCGGCCGGCTGGCGGGCGGGCCAGGCCACGGTGCGCCCGCCCCGTCGGGATGGCGGCCCACCTGAACGTCCGCGCCACAAAGAGATCAGCTCACCGTTCACCGTATCTTCCTCCGCTGCCCTTCCGGGCTGTCGTGGAAGCCGAGGCCCTCGGTAACCCAGTTCCAGACAGCCGGACGGCCAAACCGCCGCGTCCGCCTGATAGGCAAATGCCAGTTTTACAAATGACAGTTTTACGGAAATTACGGAGAGGTGCGGAGAGGCGCGGAATCAGGGCACGGATGTACGGGGCGGGGTGTTCCGCATGGTCATCGACCTCGACCCGGCCGGCCAGCCGGACGCTCCGAACAGCCCGGAGGATCTTCGCCAGATGGCGTCCGGGCTGGGTGAGCTGCTGTGTGATCTCGGCCTGTACGGGTGGTCGTGGATGGGATCCGCGCTACTTGACCGGTGCTCTACCGGTGCTCTGAAGGTTCGTCACCGACGGGTGGTCGGCCGCCAGCTTGGCCCGCAGCGCGTCGATGAGTCCCTGGTCGTACGGCCCGGGGGACCAGTTCTGCTTCCGCAGCTCCTCGGGGATGGGGCAACGTCCGCCAGTCCGACGCCGCCCTGGCCGGCCGGACAGCGTCGCTGCCAGGTGCTGCGACGCTTGCGTTCCTCACTGTCGATTCCTGCCAGCGCCGGGTGTCCGGCCCGGCTGGCCGGACAGGGCGCCGCGTCCGCCACCGGAGAGCATCACCGCCGCGCGCCACGCCGGCACCACCGGCACCCTGACCGTCCCGCTCGGTATGCGGGTGGATGTCGTGGCGAAGCCGTTGCTGCCCGAGCCGGTGCCGCGCGGCCGCCCGCGGCGCGGTTCCGGCCGGGGGCTGTGAAGATCGACGAGGGGACGGTTTATAGTCCGTCGGTGCCGATCACCGAGGTTGACATTCCATGATGGGGCGGACGCACGTGCTGAGCGGGGCGGTGGTCTGGCTGGCCGCCGCACCCGCGCTGTCCCGGGGGGAGTGGCTGGGCTCGCAGCGGTTGCTGGGCCTGCACACCGGCTCCCTGTCCACGGCCCAGCTGGCCGCCGGCGCGGTGGTGTCCGCGGGCGCGGCGCTGCTGCCCGACATCGACCATCCCAGCGGCCGGATCGCCAACACCTTCGGCCCGGTCACCCGCACGATGTGCAGGTGGATCGGCCGGGCCAGCGGCGGCCACCGGCACGCCACCCACTCGATCCTGTTCGCGCTCGCCATGGGCGTGCTCATGAGCCTGCTGGCCGTCCACGCCGAGTACGCCTGGTGGGCCGCGCTGTTCGTCCTCGTCGGCTTCGGGCTGCGCGGCCTCGGGCTGGACTTCGAGCGGCAGGGGCGCCTGTCCTCCGTCATCGACTGCGTGGTCGCCGGGCTCGCGGTCTTCCTCATGCACGGCCTCGACATGAGCTTCGCCGGCTACGCGGTGGCGCTGGGATGTCTCGCCCACCTGGCCGGGGACTGCCTGACCCCGCGCGGCTGCCCTCTGTTCTGGCCGGTCGGCCGGCGGATGGAGATCCCCCTGATCCCCCGGACGGGCGGCAGGGCCGAGGAGCGGGTGGTCATACCGCTGCTGGCCGTCGCCGCCATCGTCCTCGCCGTATGGACCGTGTCGGACGGGATCGCGTTCCCTCCGCGCACCGGCTGACCGGCGGCGGCCGGTGCTCCTGGGTGACGGATCACCCGTCGGCCGCGGCTGGCGGCTGCCGCGGGCGCCCGCTGTTACCTTCGTCTCATGGATCTCGCGAGAGCCGGGGCCGCTCACGGCGAACTGGTTGACTTATGATTTTTTGGCTCCATCACTTTTTGATCAATTGAATTTCTGGTTATATCGTTCTATGGTCAATCAGCGGGTGACCGGGGGCTCACTCCCGCGTGAGGCTCTGTCGCGTCTCGGACGCACTGCCGCGGAGGGTTGACATGATCTCCGCGGACGTCACGGGAGATGACGCCCTTCAGCCGCTTCGCGACGGCCACCGGGGAACGGCGCACGGATGGCAGCCGGCCGGGCCGGCGTCCCCCGGGCTCCCCGGGCCGGCTGGGCTGGCTGGCGAACCGCCCATGACCGCCATCGGCGGAAGAGACGGCAGAAGACAGACGTTCCGGCCGCGCGAGCTCGCGCGCCGCGAGGAGGCAACGGCATGACCAGCTCTGACACGATCACCACTCTCGCGGGCAGCCACGGCGCGCTCGCGCTGCACCACTGGAGCGCGCAGGACCCGTCGTTCGTCGTGCTGCTGGCCCACGGGTACGCCGAGCACGCGGGCCGCTACGACCACGTGGCGCGCAGGCTCAGCGACGCCGGCGGCGCGGTGTACGCGCCCGACCACATCGGGCACGGCCGTTCCGATGGCGAGCGCGGGCACGTCGAGCTGCTCGAGGACATCGTCACCGACCTGGGCACGGTCGCGAAGCACGCCACGGCGGAGCACCCCGGCCTGCCGGTGGTCCTCGTCGGCCATTCGCTGGGCGGCATCGTCTCGGTACGGTACGTGCAGCGCGCCGCCGGCCCGGTGGACGTGCTGGTGCTCTCCGGCCCGGTGATCGGCGGTAACCCGGCGATCTTCGCCCTCCTCGACCTGGACCCGATTCCGGACGTTCCGCTCGATCCGGCCGCGCTCTCCCGCGATCCCGCGGTCGGCGCGGCCTACGCGGCGGACCCGCTGATCTACCACGGCCCGTTCCACCGTGAGTCACTGCAGACCCTCAAGGACGTCGTCGCCACGATCGCGGCCGGCCCGGGCCTCGGGGACCTGCCCACGCTGTGGATACACGGCGAGCTCGACCCGCTGGCCCCGCTCGCCGAGACCCGCACGGCGTTCGAGCACATCGGCGGCTCGGACCTGCGGCAGAAGGTGTACCCGGGAGCCCTGCACGAGATCTTCAACGAGACGAACTCGGACGAGGTTCTCGACGACGTCGTCGCCTTCGTGCGGGAGGCCCTGCCCGTCCGGTGACACGGCGGATGCCGCCGGCACCGGACGGGGCCGGCGGCATCCATCCCGCGGGTCAGCGCCTGCGGGCCCGCACATCCCGCGGGCCCTCACAGCTCGTAGGCCAGGTCCAGCACCTCGTCGAAGCCGTCGCGCAGATATGACGCGAAGACCTTCTCGTCGTCGATCACGTCGGGGTTGGCGTTGATCCCCACACAGCAGGTGCCCTCGTAGGACAGCATGGTCACCATCGCGGCCACTCCCGGCCGTGGGCCCATCGGGTAGACCCGCAGCACGCGGGCGCCGGCCAGGTAGAGGCTGCGCCCGATGCCGGCGAGGTTGGAGGCCTGCAGGTCCGAGACGGTGGTCATGCTGCCCGCGATCTCGATCAGCAGGGCGCGGGGGAGCCGTCCGAGCACCGGCGCGATGAGGTCGAGGAACCCGATCGCGGGCTCGGTGCGGGCCGTCGCCACGGCGGCGCGGATCGCGGCGATCCGTACCCGGGGGTCGGGATCGCCCACCGGGACGGCGAACCGGGCCCCGGCGAACCGGTTGCCGCCCATCGGGTCGTTGTCGGTGCGCAGGCTCACCGGCATGCCGATCGGTATCTGGTCGACGACGACGTCGTGGTGCTCGTGGAACCGGCGGAACGCGCCCAGCAGCGCGGCCAGGAACGCGTCGTTGACGGTGCCGCCCGCGGCCCGTCCCGCCGCCTTGAGCCGTTCGAGCGGCACGTCGTGGGCGATCAGCCGGTAGCCGGTGCCGTCGTCGTTCAGCACGGGCGACCGCTCGACGTCGGGCGGGGCCAGTACGCGGCGCAGCGACGCCCCGAAGCGGACCGTGTCGACGGCCGTGCCGACCGGGTCGGCGGCGACCCGTCCGAGCGTCCGCACGGCGCCCCGGGCCACCGAGCCCGCGGCCCCGGCCAGGACGCCCGGCAGCCGCCCGGCCAGCAGCGAGACGGGTGTCTCCACCGGCCGCGGTGGCGGGAGCGGGCTTGTGTCGGGCTCCTCCCGCTCGGGGCCGCGCCCGTGGGTGAGGCTGAGCAGCTGGATCAGCCCGAGCCCGTCGGTCAGGCTGTGGTGCAGCTTCAGCAGGTAACCGGCGCGGCCGTCGCGCAGGCCGGTGACGAGTGTCGCCTCCCACGGCGGCCGGTTCGGGTCGAGCGGCCGGGCCGCCGCGGCGGCGGCGAGCTCGAACAGCTCACTGTTGGAGCCGTCGCCGGGCACCCGGATCCGCTGGAGGTGGTAGTCGAGGTCGAAGTGCGGGTCCGGCGACCACGCCGGAGGCACGAGCGGCAGCAGCGGATCGATCACCCGCTCGCGTAAGCGAGGCACCCGCAGGGTGAGCCGCTCGTGGGCCGCACGCAGACGCTCCCACTCCGGGGCCCGGTCGAGGATCTCGACCAGAACCCCGGTGGAGCGGGTGCGCAGGTCGCCCTCCGCACGCCACATCAGCGCTTCCCACCAGCTCATGTCCGCCGGGCCGCCCCAGCTCGAGCGGGCGGCGCCGAGGCCCGGGGGGCTGTGGCCGGTCACAGGGCCGCTCCCTTGGGTCCGGCCGGCACCCTCGTCTGGTCCAGGGAGCTCGTCTGGTCCACGGGGACGGTCTTCGGTCTCGGCTGGTCCACGCCGGCGGCGACCTCGAGGATCTGCCCGGCGATCGTGGCGGGCTCGTCGTACATCGGGACGTGACCGATGCCCGGCTGATGGATCAGCCCGGCCTCCGGCAGCCGTTCCAGTATCGGCACGCCGAAGTGCTCGAAGGGGATGACACGGTCCGGCTGCGCCCACACGACCCGTATCGGGTAGTCATGGTCGGCGGGCAGCGGCTGGAGGTAGGAGCGCGGCAGGGTGCGTAGGAGCGGGTCGACGGCGGGGGCGTGGGCGCTGGCCCGGATGGTCAGGGCCACCGCCTGCGGGTCGACCCGCTCGGGGTGTGCCACCTGCGTCGCCAGGAGCAGGCGGCGCAGCAACGGGTTGCCCGCGATCAGGTCCGCGTACGCCGAGTAGCGTGCCAGCGTGGCCACGGACAGGCGGATACCCAGTGCCACCGCGGCGATCCGGCGTTGTGAGGTCCACGCCCCGGCCGGGCTGAACAGCACCAGTGAGCTGGCGCGGCCGCGGCGGGCCAGCTCGATGGCGATCCAGCCGCCGAGGGAGTTGCCGACGATGTGCGCGCGGCCCCAGCCGGCCCGGTCGAGCTCGGCCTCCACCCCGTCGACGAGCACGTCGAGCGTGACCGGGACGCCGGGCGGGAGTGGCTCCCCGCCGCCGTGGCCCAGCAGGGTCGGGGCGAGGACGTCGTGGTGCGGCTCCACCAGCGGCAGCACCGGGTCCCAGGCGCGCCACGTACCACCGACACCGTGCAGCAGCAGCAGGGGCGATCCTGATCCGGCGCGGTACCGGGGCGCGGGAAGCTGCGGTGGCTCCTGGTCACGCACCGCCTGGGACAGCCGTCTCCGCAGCAGCGCCGCGGAGACGGCACCGCCCGTGGCCGCCACGATTCCCCACTTCGTATTTACCATGACTCACCCTTCAGCTTCACCAGCTCGTCCCCCTCACCTCGTGGCCAGGGGCCTGTTTCAGCAGCCCGCGATAGGCGTCGCGGGCCGTCGAGCCATGGTTGACCACAGCGTCGACCTCGCGTGCGATCGGCAGCTCGACGCCTGCCCCGGCCGCGAGCCGCATGACGACGCTAGCGCTACGTACCCCCTCGGCCACCTGTTTCATCCCGGCCATCGCCTGGGCGATCGTCTGGCCCCGGCCGAGCGCCTCGCCGACGCGCCGGTTGCGGCTGAGTGGGCTCGTGCAGGTCACGATGAGGTCTCCGGTGCCCGCCAGGCCGTAGAACGTGACGGGCTCGCCGCCCATCGCCTCGCCGAGCAGCGTCATCTCCCGCACCGCCCGGGTGATCACCATCGCCTTGGTGTTGTGGCCGGCGCCGGCGCCGTCGCCCATGCCCGCGGCGATGGCGAAGACGTTCTTCAGCGGCCCGCACAGCTCGGCCCCGATGACGTCGGTGGTGGAGTAGATCCGGAAGCGGGACGTGCGGAACAGGTCGGCCAGCTGGGCGGCGGCGTTCATGTCCGGCATCGCGAGCGTCGCCGCGGCCGCGTAGCCGTCGAGAATCTCCCTGGCGATGTTCGGCCCGGCGAGCACACCCGCGGGATGCCCGGGCAGGACGTCAGCGACGATCTCGGTCATCCGCCGGTCGGTCTCCTGCTCGAGCCCCTTGACCAGGCTGACCACCGGCACCCACGGCCGGGCGTACGGCGCGGCCTGCTCCAGGATCGTACTGAACCCGTGCGAGGGCACCCCCATCACGATCGTGTCCGCGTCGACCACCGCCTCTTCCAGCGATGTCGTCGCGTGCAGGGCGTCGGGGAGGACCGCGTCGCCGGTGTAGCGGCTGTTGCGCTGGTTCTTCTCGATATCGTTCACTACGTCGGACGACCGGGCCCAGATCGTGGTCGTCGCGCTGCGGGAGAGGATCGCGGCCACCGTGGTGCCCCAGGACCCGGCCCCGATGACAGCGATCCGCGGCGCTCTACGACGTAGGTATCCCACATCAGCCTCCGATCCCGTCGGAAACGCTCCGTAGCGATGGCTGCGGCTCGGGCGCCACCACCGTGCGCGTCATGCCCAGCGTCGTGATCTCCTGCGATGCCCTCGGCTCGGGCGGTACCACCGCGGACGTCGCGCCCAGTACCGCGATCTCCTGCACGTCGTGCAGGACGCGGTCGAGCTGGACCGCGAGCGCGCGCCGCCGGGTCACCAGCTCGTGCGGGCTCGCGCCGGGCTCGAGCAGGCCGCGGTGGCGGGCCATCTTCAACGCCGTGCGGAACATCTCCGCGGACACCGACTCCTCGCTCGCCACCCGACGCTGCATCGCCCACTGCCGGCCGAGGTCCAGGCAGTCGGCGAGGAAACGCTCCTCGTCGAGCTCGGCGGCGTCGTCGTCGAGCACCAGCTGCTCGGCGACGATCCGGTAGGCGTCGATGAACGGCCGCAGGACCAGATGCGCCACCAGCGGCGCCGCGTCGCGCAGCCAGCGCTCGGCGTCGGCCGGGCTGATCTCGGCCGGGCGCGCCCCGCCTGCCATGATCGCGACTTCGCTCCACAGCTCCTCGGCGAACTCCGCGCGCGCGGCGAAGAAGAAGTCGAACTTGAGCAGCTCCCGCAGCTCCAGCGCGTCCTCCCAGGCCATCCGCAGCGTGCCGCCCTTGTGCCGGGCGAGCGAGAGCAGCGCCAGCTCGGCGATGGCCCGCACGAGCAGCACGTGCACGGCGCTGTTGCGGTACACCGCGGCCACCAGATGCTGGTCGGCGCCCATGCCCCACACCGTCTCCGGCCCGCCGGCGAAGCAGGTCAGCACGCCCGAGCTGACAAGGTCCTGCAGCGTGCGCCGCACCGTCGAGCGGTCGGTCAGGTCGGACGCGGCGGCGACCGGCCATCCGCGCCGGCTCAGGTACCGCGCGAGTGGGGCCACCGTCGCGCAGACCTCGTCGAGCGTCAGCGCCCGGTCGGCGCCCAGCATGGCGACGCAGACGGCCGCGGTCGCGGTCACCGGCGTGGTGCGGTTGATGCGGTGGCACACCTCCAGCGCGACCCGTTCGACGAGCTGTCCCTCCTCCACCCCGTCGACGCGGTAGGCCTGCAGCCGCTCACGCAGCGGGATCGGCGTGCCGAAGTCGATGTGGATGCCGCCGAGCCGTGCCTTCAGGCCGCGCGCGTACCCGATCAGCCAGCGCAGGTCCTCCGGCTGCTTGGCGGTGCCGCGCGCCTCCTGGGCCATCCGCGCCACCTCGTGCAACGGCAGCTGGTCGTAGATGATGGAGACCGGCACGACGAGCGGGTCCGCCAGTTCGGACGACGCCACCGCGTCGCTGACGTAGCGCAGGAGCCCGTGGCGCGGAGGGCGCAGCTTCCCGGTCCGCGTCCGTCCGCCCTCGATCGACCACATCAGGTTGACCCCCGCGGCCACCATGTGCCCGACGTAGGAGCGCAGGGCGAGCCGGTAGACGGGGATGTCCGCCGTGGCCCGCCGGACGTGGACCATGCCGATCCGGCGGGCGATCGTGCCGAGCGGGAAGAAGTTCAGGTTGGCGCCCGCCAGACCGTAGGGGGGGTCGAGGCGGGCCCGCACCAACAGCGGAGGCAGGGCGAACTCGTCCAGGTACGACCGGTGCGAGATGAGAAAGATCAGCGAGTGGCGCCGGTCCAGCCGGCGCAGCTCGGCGAGCGCGTTGTCGTCGGTGAGGATGTCGTACCCGCGCACCATCCAGCGCGCGAAGCGCTCCCACGTACCGGCGACCACCGGGTCGTGCACCGCGGACATCTCGCGCAGGTAGCCGGCCGCCTCCGCGCGCACGGCCTGCTCGTCCTTGCCGAGCCGCCTGGCCAGGCTGTCGAGCGCGCTGAGGAACCCCGGGCTGGTGAGCAGCGCGGCGACCACGGGCGGGTCGCCTGCCCGCAGCTCGCCGGGGGCCGCCCCACCGGGCCGGGGCACCAGGTCGCGGGCTGTCTCGATGGCGTGGATCATCGCAGGCTCCCGGTCATGTCCTCGGCGGGCTCCGCGCTGACGGTGCCGGGCCAGTGATCCAACGTCTCGACATAGAGGTCATGCACACGGACGGCCGCCGCGTCGATGTCGGCGCGGGTCCAGCCCTCGGTGGGGATCGGGGGCAGGACGGCCACCTCGATCCGGCCCTCCCGGGCCGTGCGGGCGTTGCGCCACATGATCTCTCCCGCGTTGCGGATGACGATCGGCACGATCGGCACCCCGGCGGCCGTGGCCAGGTGGAAGGCCCCTTTCTTGAACGTGCCCACCCGCGGGGTGAACGACCGGGTGCCCTCCGGGGCGATGACCACCGACGTGCCGGAGTGCAGCATCTCGACCGCCGGCCCCAGCGCCGAGATCGCCTTCGCCGAGTTCCCCCGGTCCACGAACGCGACCCCGGCCAGCCCGAACAGGGTGCCCACCACTGGCACCCGCCGCACCTCCGCCTTGGCCACCGCGGTGAACCCCCGCCGCAGCACGCGGGAGGTGACCACGAAGTCGACCAGCGTGCTCTGGTGGTTGATGAGGAACACCGCCGGGCGGTGCGACCACGCGTTGTGCTCGCCGACGACATCGACGCGGATGTTGCCCAGCACGGACGCGACGTCCCCGAACAGCGACGTCATCAGGTCGACGCCGTAGCGCCGGTCGCGGGCGAGCACCCCCGCCACGATCCCGGCCCCCGCCGTGGCGAACAGGCTGCCGAACATGGCCGCGGTCCGTACGGCGGGCAGCGGGTCGAGCTGGTTGTGCTTGCGGGTGAACTCCAGCGGGGGCCATTCCCGCCGCCGCGCCTCGGCGGCCAGCACCGGCTGCGGGTTCACCGGATGCGGGTAGCCGGCCGCGCCGAGGAAGGGCACGTCCTCGTCACCGTTGGCGTACGCGTGACTGATCGCGAGGTCGATGCCGTACTCGGCGGCGAAGGCGGTCACCGCGGCGAGCTTCCCGTCGCCCCACAGGGCACGGCCGGCGACACGTCCCGTGACGACGCCGCCCTCCTCCTCCAGTTCGGTGCACAGGACGTGCTCGACGCCCAGCTCATCGGCCATCGGCTGGACCTGTAGACGGGTCGCCGACGTGGCGATCACCACGGTGTGGCCCTGGCTGAGGTGGGTCCGGACCAGCCGCCAGGCGCTGTGGAACAGCGAACCGGCGATCTCGCTCGCGAACAGCTCACGGCCGAGGGCGAGCAGCTCCTCCTCGGTGCGTCCGGCCCAGCCGCGCATACCGGTCTCCAGGAGCGAGGTGAAGCCCGCCTCGTCCAACGGCCCGCGCACGGCGGCCAGCGCGATCCGTAGCAGCTCGTCCGGGCCGACATCGAAGCTGCGCAACCGTCGCGCGTAGAGTGCCCGCGCGGAATAGCCCTCGATGAGGGTGCCGTCGAAGTCGAAGAACGCACCCACGTGCGGGCCCTTCGGGCCGTGGCGGATCGCCTCCATCAACTCGTCGACCGGGGCGCTCATCGTCCGTAGCCGAGTGCCGGGCCGAGGCGGCCGCCGCCGGGGTGTGAACTCTTGCGGATGACATAATGAATCATCGAGGCCGTCCTGGATTGGGCGCGGTTCAGCGTCTGCGTGGCCCGGCCGCGGAGTGGATCGCGCACACGCACTTCGTTCCTGTCTTACAACGGTTCTTACAGCGGTCAGAACGAAATGGCAATGCTGTGTCCGATCCTGGTGACAGACGCCCTATGGACTTTGTTTGTCAAGTGATCCGTTGTCGATCTTGGGCGTGCCGTGGTCGGGCGGTGTGTTCGTCGCGAGGCGTATGAAGTCGTCACATTTTGGTCATATCGCGCCTTTTTGGATGATTTTCCCGGGAAGGGGGTTCGGGTGCCGAGATCGCGGCCGCCGCGCGCGGCCGGGTCCCGCCGGCGGACGACGGGGGCTCCGCGGGCCGGCCGCGCCCCCGCCGCGGTACACGTAGCGTTGCGGACGATCTACGGCGTGCCCTGGGCGGCCTGCTTGCGGTCGCAAGCGGCTGCAAGCAGGCCGCCCGGCCGATGCGCAGGCCGGGCCGGGGGGCCTGCCGGGCCATCGGGACAGCCCTCGGCCGCTGGGCCCGGCGCGCTCACCTGCTTCCTGGCCGCGTCGGCCGCGGCCGTGCCGCCCCGGTGCCGGACCTGGTCCTGGAGCGCGGACGTCTCCTGTGTCCCACCGCCGAGCGGCGGGGCCAACCGGCCGCCGACACGGCGGGTATGACTCCGCGACACCGCCGTCCACCACTCCGGCCAGGGCGGCCGGTATCTTTTTCGAGAATTCGCCGCACCGTGCGCGGCCCATGGCGTACGACGTTCCGCCGGAACGGCCGGGGCTGCTACGACAATGCGGTCGGCGGGCCGTTCTTCGCCATCCGGAATGGGAGATCCTCGACCACGCCCGTTTCGTCACCCATCCCGGGGCCGGCGCCGCCCTGTTCGACTTCGCCGGGCGCCGTAACCGGCGGCGCCGCCATTCGGCCAATGGATACCCCGGCCCGCACGGCTACGAAAACCGCTATCACGGTTACGTTAAGATCGTATAGCCGTCGAAGTTCCGGGGTGTGAACCAGGCCGGGGCGGTTTCGGGAACGGCTGTCTCGGCATCGCGGCCTCCGCCGGCACACACCAGTGGATCAGCGCTGTCCGCCGGAGCGGGCAGCCACGGTGGAGGTGGAGCGGCAGGCGGAGCGGCGGAGGTGGCCGGGTGGCGGGCGGAATTGGTGCCGGCGCGACAGTGCGGTCGGCGGTGTTCGGCCCGTTCGGCCCGTTCGGCCCGTTCGGCCCGTTCGG
>NZ_CEVIVD010000075.1:4780-9161 GCF_982290655.1 Protofrankia sp. CiP1_Cm_nod3 | reverse complement strand
GGTTCGGCTGGTTCGGCTGGTTCAGCCTGTTCGGCGAGCACGACGGGAGCGGAGCCGCCGCGGCGGTGGCCGGCGGGACGCAGGCGCACCGTTAAAAAGGGAATACGGGCATAACGTACGGATATTTCAATACAGGCTGTATCGGGATCGGTTCCTGGTGTGACACACCATCGGGGCCTGTACACGGGGGCCGCTCCCGGTAGCTGTCCGTCAGCCCGGATAGTGGCAGGCGGCCCGGCGGCCGGCAGCCACCGGGCGCATCGCCGATTCCTTGTCGGTGCACCGGCCGTGGGTATACGGGCGGCGGGTCCGGAGCCGGCACCCGCTCGGGGCCGCGGTGGTGACGAGGGCTCGTCGGGCCCGCCGCCCTGCTTGCTGGGAGGCGGGCCGGGAGCTTGCCGCCGAGTGTCGGGACCGCCTCGAGCGGGGCCCGGTCGCGGGGATGGCGGGACGCGCACAGAGCTCGTCCGTGGGCGCGGCCTGGTCTCCTCCCCAGGTGCCGCGAGCTCGTAGCTCTTCCCAGGCTATGTATATGGCCCAGCCGGCTATATGGCCCAGCCGGTCGCTGACCTGCCTGGCGACGGCGGGGTCATGGGCGCCGCGCTGCTTGTCGGCTACGTCGTGTACGCGCTGCGGGCCCGGGGCGCGGTCCGCACCTCCTCGGGCCGGCGGTTGCCCTCGGGCCGGCAGCCCGGCCGGCCGGTAGCATGGGTGCCCGTGCCGGAGCTGCACCTCACGGGTGCGAGGGCCACGCTGCTCGCGACGTTGTACGGCAGGGCGCTCGACGCCGAGTCGCCCCGTTCCGTCCTGCACGACACGATGGCGCTGGAAACCGTCCGACGGATCGATTTCGACTTCACCAGGACGGGGCTGCGGCGCGGCGAGCACACCGCCGTCGCGCTGCGGGCCCGGCACCTCGACGGGTGGACCCGCGAGTTCCTCGCCGCGCATCCGGCGAGCACCGTGTTGCATCTGGGCTGCGGCCTGGACACCCGGGTCCACCGCGTCGATCCTGGCCCCGGCGTGCGGTGGTTCGACGTGGACTATCCCGACGTGATCGACCTGCGCCGGCAGATGTATCCGCCGCGTGGGGGGTACGAGACGGTCGGCTCGTCCGTCACCGACCCGTCCTGGCTGGCACGGGTGCCTGGTGATCTGCCGGTGCTGGTGGTCGCCGAGGGCCTGACGATGTATCTCAGGCAGGACGAGGGCGAGGCGCTTGTCCGACGGATCGTGGGCCATTTCCCCGGCGGCCAGTTCGTCTTCGACGGGTTCAGCAGGCGTGGCATCCGGATGCAGCGGTTCAACAGAGCGATCCGGGCCGCGGGGGCAACCGTCTCGTGGGGCATGGACAGCTGCGCGGAGCTCGAGGCGATCGATCCTCGGCTGCGGTGCGTGACAGCCAGCGGCGCTTTCGATATCGATGGTTACGATAAGCTTTCAGATGGATACCGTCTGCTGGCCGGGGTGGCGAGGCTGGTCCCCGCGCTGAGGAGGATGGCGGTCTTCTACCGACTGGAGTTCTGACGGGCGCCGCCGCCCCGGCGGTGCCATCCGGCCCGGCGGCCGTACCGCGTGGCCACCCGGTCGCTACGCTCACTGTGAGCAGATGCTACGGACAGGTGCCACGATCCTGTCTGGGCCTCGGGCGGACAGCCGCGAGGTGCTGGCCGGGAGCATGGATGCGGAGGCGGTCGAGGCGATGGTGACCGCCGGTACTGCCCCGCGTCCGGAACATTGCTTTCCGTGATCGACGTCGGATGTTGCTGATCAGTTTCGTACCGTCTGGAGCCTCACTGCCGAAGGGAGCCCGGGGCATGGAATTAGGTGATCTCGCTGAGCGTCCGGCGACGCCGGCGCGTCGGACCGCTGTGCCTGAGGACGGGAGGGACAGCCTTCGAGCCGCCGTCCCGGTACGGCTACCGCGCCGGCGCCCGCCTCGGCGAGCGGTACCTCGGCCTGCTGGCCGGCGGCCGTGTGACGGACGTGACGGAGAGGTCGTCGTCGGGGCGGCATGGCGTCGGGCTCCACGGGGTGGCCCGGTGAGCGCGGCGGAGCCCCTGCTCGGCCTGCGGTGGGGGATCAAGGCGACCTTCCTCACCTACATCGCCCGGATGCCCGACGGCCAGGGCAGCGCCAGCGACGGCGCGCGGTCCGTCGAGAACGACGAGTTCGTCTTCGAGCCGGATCCGTCGGCCACGGCGCCCGAGGGCGTCGACGGTTTCTGGGCGTTCCGTGGCGACGTCCGTTTCCAGGGCCATTTCGGGCTGCTGTACGTGCGGATCGCCGACCCGCACGTGGTGCTGCGCGGCACGCAGGCCGAGCTGAACGTCGTCGACCCGTCCGAGCCCGGGACGAAGCCGAGGATTCCCCTGGTGCGGTTCGTCCCGCGGCCCGGCGCGGCACCGTCCGGCCTGCGGACCTGGGAGGCCGAGGACGTGCGGCTGCTGGCCGAGGGCGCCGGGCTGTTCAACAACGTGTACTCCATGGGCGAGCCGTTCGAGCCGCTGACCATCACCCTGCCGGCCTCACCCCAGGCGGGGTGAACTCGTGTAGCCAGTCCCGCCGGGGAGAACCCGGCAGCCAGCCCGGCGCGGGAGGGCGGTGTGGCGTGCGGGCGCGCAGCCGCCCGCCGCGTTCCTCGACCGCGCCGGTACGCCGCATCTCCGCGAGCAGGTCGGCCGCCAGCGTCTCGGCATCCGTGTCGAACACCTTGCTCGCATGGTCGACGAGCCACGGCTGCCGGGTCAGATAGATGTCGACGTCGTCCAGCGGGATGCCGTCACGGATCATCAGGGCGAACGCGAAGATGCGCTTGCAGGCGTGCCAGCCGGCGCGCTGCGGGTCCGCGCGCATGCGCTCGTACCGTGCGTGCGCCGCCGCGAAGGTGGCGGGCGGGTCGAGGATGGGGCCGCCGGCCGTGGCCAGCGTGTCCTCGATGCGCGAGGTGTCGCTGCCGAACCCGGAGTCGAAGATCACGCGGGATCCGTCACTGGTCGCGATCACGTTGGGGCTGGGGAAACCCACCGCCAGGAAGTGCAGCCAGCCAGGTATGCGCAGGGAATCTGACGGCACGGCGTTCCCCCTTCGGCAGCGACGTCGCCTTCGGCCCTCCCGTCCACTCCGGGCCCGTGACATCCAGGCTCGGGCACCCAGCGCAGACGTCCAGGCTCGGGCATATCTGCTTGGATGGCCGATAGTTGGACATCAAAACAATAATGGCTGATCATGCCACATGGAAGGTCCGCCGGCCGGCCGACAGGATCGGCGGCCAGGGGCCGTGTCAGGCGTGCAGCAGGGTGATGGTGCGGCCGGCGGGGCTGGTCGTGGTGGTGATGGTGGTGCGTTCGGTGAGGCGCCGGATCCGCTCGACCGGGAGGAGCCAGGGGTCGGCCAGCGCCGCGGATCCGGCCACCGCCTGGATCCGCTCGACCGGGAGGAACCTGGTCTGGAACAGCTTGTACGTGGTGCCCCGGCCGTGGGGCGTCGTCGCCCGGGATCGCCTATAGGCTCGGTGACCAGGCCGTGGCAGACAGAGGCCCCGTTTGGCCCGTGGCCCGGTGAGCCGGACTCGACGGGAGCGGGCGGGCTCGGCTGGTCCGTAGCCGGCACCGTTATATATGGCCGGCCGAGCTTGACCTCATGGCCGAGCTGGCCGGGTTCGAGCTGGAGTCCGGACACACCGACTGGCGCGGGGCCGAGTTCACCGCCGAATCCCGGTCCCACGTGTCCGTCTACCGCCTGCCGTCTCCTGGTGGGCCGCTGGATCCGGTCGCGGCGATCTGACCGCGGCGACGGCGCCTACCGCGTCCACCGCTCACCGTCATGAGCGCATGTCCCATGTGGGCATCCGGGTCTCGACCGTGAAATGCTCTCCCTCGGAGACCGGCCACCCTCTTCGAGAACCAGGAGTCAGTCAAGAATGAGCCACATCACCGCCGTCGAGAACTTCTTCAAGCGCTGGAGCGTCAGCTACGAGGAGCTTCTCGCCTCGTTCACCGACACCTTCACCGCCGACACGCCCTGGCTCGCCGCCCCCACCGTCCCCGAGACTCACGGCCCGGCGGAGGCCATCGCCTTACTCGAGCAGTTCCGGGCCGGGTACAACCTGGCGACCATACAGGTTCACATAAAGCGGATCGGGCAGACCGGCGACGTCGTCTGGACCGAGCGGGTCGACGACGTCAAGGACGCCGACGGCAACCTCGTCGTCTCGATCCCCGTCGCCGGTGTCCTGACACTCGACGACGACGGAAAGATCACCAGCTACCGCGACTACTGCGATCTACAGGAACTACAGGCGAAGGCCGCCGCCTGATATCGTCCGCATAACACTTGCATACCATCTGATACTGTCTGAATACCACGGTGACGGCGGCCC
>NZ_CEVIVD010000075.1:0-4363 GCF_982290655.1 Protofrankia sp. CiP1_Cm_nod3 | reverse complement strand
CCGCCGGGTTCTCGAAATCGCGTCCTCGCAGGTTGACGAGGTACGTATGCCCAGCTGTCCGGACCCCCCTTCGGGGGTGACTGAACATGCTATTCTGCTGAGGCGGCCGAGGATTCCGGCCATTGGTGATATCGCGTGAAAAGGAGCTCCGGCATGGGTGCTGCGGAGGCCGGTCTGGTCAGTCCCCATATCGGAGAAAGATGCGAGGAAATTACATTCAAGGCGGCTGAGGAAGTTCTGGGCCTGGGGCTGACGGGCGTCTACTTCGTCATGGGGAACCTGCGCAACAGGAAGGATGACGAGCAGTTCGACTCGCTGCTGGCCGGCACTCTCGCCGGTCTTCCGAGCTTTCCGTCCAACGAGGATTTCAAGAGTGATCCGGTCCTTGCCGGATTCCGTGACCTGCACACCGCGGTCGGGCGGTCGAACCGGGAGAACGTCGCGTCGCCGGAGAACCTGCTGCGCCTGATCCGCAGGACCGGGACGCTGCCCAGGATCAATCTTCTCGTCGACATCTACAACCTGGTCTCGCTGCGGACCCGCCTGGCGCTCGGCGCGCACGACCTGGCAGCCGTGGACGGGGACATCCGTCTCACGTCCACAACCGGTGCGGAACGGTTCGTGCCGCTGGGCGCGACGGAGCCCAAGCCGGTCCCCGCCGGCGAGTACGGCTACATCGACGGCGCCGGCGAGATCATCTGTCGGATGGAGACGCGGCAGGTCGAGAAGACCAAGGTGGTGCTCGACACCACCGAGTGTTTCTACATCGTCCAGGGGAACCGGGCCACCGACGCCAGCTACGTCTGGGACGCGGCCAACGAGCTGATCGCGCTCACGAAGGAGTTCTGCGGCGGCGACGAGAGAATTCTTTTCGGGCCCTGACCGGATGGGCGCGGCGGGCCCCGCTGCTGTGCCGGGCCCGTGCCTCATGTCGCCGAGACCCGGCGGACGAACCGGCCGGTCTCCCCGCCGGCCTGCTGGCCCCCGGGCAGGATGCCGGCGAGCCTCCGATCTCACCGACATGATCGTCATGGTCAACAGGGGTACCCATCGCGTGGCTGAGACAAGACCGTTAAGCGTGTCGTCGTGGAAGACCGGCCTCGACGATGCCGCGCTCACCGCCGACGTCATCCTCGAGTGCGCGGCACGCGTGTCCGCGGCCGGCCGCGAGGCATGAGACCACGATGCACAGTGCCCCGCCGGGGCGGCCTCAGCCGACGTCGAGCAGGTCGACGACGAAAATCAGAGTCTCGTTTGAACCCCACCGCCGGCGAGGGCCTCGGCCAGCGCACCTCGGCAGCCCAGCGCACCTCGGCAGCCCAGCGCCCCTTGGCAGCCGCCGTTCTCGCGGAAAGCCCAGGGATGCTGGAAGCCGCGATGTCCCGGTAGCCGTGGTGCCACCGTACCGTCGCCGGCTGGCCACGGTACGCATCAACCGCATGTCCTGGCCCGGACAGCTCCCACCCACCTGGAAGACGAGAATGGCGGCGGGCCCGTCCTGGGTTTCACTGGGTGCGGACGAGGAGGCTGACGGGGAAGTCGCGCAGGAGGCGCAGGACGTAGGCGACGCCGCCGTCGTGGCGGCGGCCGGTGAACAGGTCCGTCCAGCGGCCCTCGGGCAGCGAGAGGGTGGTGTCGCGCCAGCCGCCGCCGCGGCGCAGCCCCAGCACCAGGCGTGGCGCCACGGCTACCACCGAGCCCGAGCGGCTGAAGGCGACCACGTGGTCGGCCGCCGAGCCGGACGCCCACAGCGGACGGTAGGTGGCCTGGGCGCCGAACCACTGCGGGTGTTCCCGGCGCAGCCGTAACGCGCGGGCGACGACGAGCAGTTTCGCCGCCCCGGTGTCGTCGAGCGGCGGGGGCTTGCGGCCACCGGATTCGGGGCCGAGCTCGGTCAGCAGCTTCGCCCGCTCACCGAAGGCGACCGGGCGCCGGTTGTCCGGGTCGACCAGGGAGGCGTCCCACAGCTCCTGGCCCTGGTAGACGTCGGGCACGCCGGGGGAGATGAGCTGGAGCAGCTTCTGGGCCAGGGAGTTCTGGCGCCCGAGCTCCACCAGGGACGCGACGTAGGTCTCCAGCGTCGCGAGGTAGTCCCGGTCGTCGAGGACGGCGTCGATGTAGTTCGTCAGCGCCGACTCGTACCCGGGGTGCGGGGCGGTCCAGGACGTATGGGTCTTTGCCTCGCGGACAGCCTTGAGCATGTACTGCCGGACCCGGTCGGCCGGCAGCGGCCAGGCCCCGACGAGGGTCTGGGCGAGCAGGTAGTTCGTCGGACGGTCCGGCCAGCCGTGTTCGATGTCGGTGTGCCGTTCGCCGAGGGCGAGCAGGCGGCGGGCGATCCCGCCCCAGCCGTCGGGGTCCTCGGTCAGCACGGCGAGCCGGGCGCGGACGTCCTCGGAGCGTTTGGTGTCGTGCGTGGACAGGGTGGTCATCGTCAGCGGCCAGGCCCGCTGGGTGGCGCTGTTGGCCTCGTGGAACTCGTGCACCGCGCTGTGCGGATGCCCGGCGGGGAAGCCGGGGAAGTCGCCGGGGGAGCCGCCGACCTCGTTCAGCGCGATCATCCTGCTGTACCGGTAGAAGGCGGTGTCCTCGACGCCCTTGGCCATGACCGGCCCGGCGGTCTGCTGGAAGCGGACGACGAACTCCGGCGGGCCGGACAGGGCCAGCTCCTCGACGAGGCCGATCTCGCCCGCGCGCAGGGGCAGCGACTCCCGGGCGCGCGCGCAGGCCCGCACGACATGCCCGCGCGCCTCCAGGGTCGCCGCCGAGCCCGGCCGGACGTAGGCGCGGTAGACCGGGAAGGCGGCCAGTACCTCGGCCAGCGCCTCGTGCAGGCCGACGCGGGTGAGGTCCGCGCGCCGCCGCCGGGCCTCGGCCAGGGCGAGGGTGGCCAGCCTGTCCAGTTCGGGGCGCAGGGCGCCGGCGAGCACGTCGAGCTTGGCCCGGCGGCTGATCGTGGCGAAGTCGGCCCGCACATCGGTGATCTCGGCGTAGAGGGTGCTGAACGCCCTGGCCGAGACCGGGTCGATGAACAGCCGGGTGAGCCGGTTCAGCGCGTCGTAGCCGGTGGTGCCGGCGCACACCCAGGTGTCGGGCAGCGCCTCGCCGGGCTCCAGGATCTTCTCGACGACCGTCCACGCGCCCCCGGTGGCCTCGGACAGCCGGCGCAGGTACTCCTCGGGGTCGGCGAGGCCGTCGGGATGGTCGATCCGCAGGCCGTCGATCGCGCCGGCCCGGACCTGGTCGAGGATCAGGCGGTGGGTGGCGGCGAAGACGTCCGGATCCTCCTGGCGCAGGCCGGCGAGGGTGGTGATGTCGAAGAAGCGCCGGTAGTTCAGCTCGGTGCCGGCGACCCGCCAGAAGCACAGCCGGTAGTGCTGGCGTTCGAGGGTGGCGGCCACGTCGTCGGGGTCGGCGGTCCCCTCGGCGACGGGCAGCACGTGGTCGTGGTAGACGATCACCCAGGCGCCGTCCTCGTCGGTCGCCAGCCGGATCTCGCCGCGGGCGAGGCAGGTGCCCAGCGCGTCCCCGAGAACCGGGACCACGATCTTCCCGGGGTTCTCCGGGGAGTCCCAGTCGATGTCGAACCAGGACGCGTACGGCGACTCGGCGCCCTCGCGCAGCACCGACCACCAGGCCGTGTTGGCCGGCTCGGGCGCGGCCACCGCCATGTGGTTGGGCACCAGGTCCACCACCAGGCCGAGCCCGGCCCTGCGGCACGCGGTCACCAGCCGCCGGAACCCGGCCTGCCCACCGAGCTCGGGGCTGATCTGGCCGTGGTCGACCACGTCGTAGCCGTGGGCCGAGCCGTCGACCGCCTCCAGGACGGGCGAGCAGTACAGGTGGGTGACGCCGAGCGTGGCCAGGTAGGGCACTATGACGGCCGCGTCGGTGAAGGAGAACTCCATGCTCAGCTGCAGCCGGTAGGTCGCGGTGGGGACGGCCCGGACGGCCTCGCCACCGGCACCGGGCCCACCGGCACCGGGCCCACCGGCACCGGGCCCACCGGCACCGCCGGGCCCAGCCGGGCCACCGGCGGGGGCAGCGCCGGAGCCGCCCCGCGGATCAGTCGGCACAGCGCAGCACGAGCGTCGAACGGGCTTCGGCTTCGATCGGGTTGTTGGCCTTCACGACCTGGCCGGTCAGGGGCGGCCTGGGCCGCGCGTGCCCGCCGCCCCCGCCCGCATCGCCGGCTCCGGCCGCCGCGCCCACCACGGATGCGTCGCGGGCCGCGGATGCGTCGCGGGCCGCGGATGCGTCCCGGGCCGCGGAGGCATCGCGGGCCCCGGAGGCATCGCGGGCCCCGGAGACATGGCCGGTTCCAGGCGGCGTGGTGTCGGCGGCCACGGGCTCGGCCGGGGCG
>NZ_CEVIVD010000074.1:0-23244 GCF_982290655.1 Protofrankia sp. CiP1_Cm_nod3 | reverse complement strand
CCCCCGGCTGGCATCCCCACGGCTGGCATCCCCCCAACCGCCGCCGCCCCGGACCCGCTCTCGGCCCGGCCGGCCCCGGGGCGGCAGGGAGGGCCGGCCGTGCCCGCGGCGGACGCCACCGGCACGGCCGGCTCCAGCTCCGGTGCGTTCACCGATCACGAGATCGAGTTCGTGCGGACGGCCGCGGCCGTGCTGAGCGCGGCGGCCATCCGTTACCAGGTCGAACGCGACGCCAACCACCGTGCCCTGCACGACGAGCTCACCGGGCTGGCCAACCGCACCGGGCTGTTCGAGCGGCTCGGTGCGGCCCTGAAGCAGGACCAGCCGGCGCGGGACCGGCCCGCCCGGGGCCGGCGGAAGCGGGGCCTGTCGAAGCAGGGCCGGCAGCGCCGGACCGGGCTCCTGTTCGTCGACCTCGACGGGTTCAAGGGCGTCAACGACTCACTGGGGCATCACATCGGCGACCGGCTGCTGTGCGAGGTCGCCACCCGCCTGCGGGGCGCTGTCCGGCCCGGGGACACCGTCGCTCGCCTCTCCGGCGACGAGTTCGCCGTCGTCTGCGAAAAGATCACGACGGAAACCGTCCTGTGCGCCATCGCCGAACGGGTCGTGACCGCCCTCTCCGAGCCCATGATCCTCGACGGATGTCAGGTGAGTGTCAGCGCCAGCGTCGGCGTCGCCCTGTCCGGGCCGGACATCCCCGGCCCCGGCGGCCTGCTACAGGCCGCCGACATCGCCATGTACGGCGCCAAGCACCAGGGCCGCGGCCGCTACCTGCTCTTCGAGGAGAGCATGCGGCACGCGTCCCTGGACAGGCTCACCATCGAGAACGACCTGCGCAACGCCCCTGGCACGGACGATCTCCGGTTGCACTACCAGCCCGTCGTCGGCGTCGACGGTGAGGCCGCCGGAGCCGAGGCCCTCCTGCGCTGGCAGCATCCCGAACGCGGCCTGCTGCACCCCGAGGCGTTCCTCTCCCTCGCCGAGGAGACCGGGATAGTCGTCCAGCTGGACCGGTGGGCCCTGCACACCGCCTGTCATGCCGCGGCCGCCTGGGCGGCCACCTGGATGGCGGGCCCAGCACCGGCACCCCCGCCGCGCATCGGCGTCAACGTCTCCATCCGCCAGTTCACCGACCCCGGTTTCCTGCCCGGCATCGAGGCGCTCCTGCGGGCCACCAACGCCGATCACCGTTACCAGCTCTGCCTCGAGATCGCCGAGAGCGCCCTGGTGGACGACGATGAGACTGTCACCGCGGCCCTACAGGCCGTGCGCGCCCTCGGCGTCGCCATCTATGTCGACAACTTCGGCACCGGGCATCTGTCCCTGACCCGGCTGCGCGGCCTGCCGCTCGACGGCCTGAAGATCGACCGCCGGTTCATCGGCGGGCTGACCGACGATCCCACCTCCTACGCCATCGTCGCCGCCGTCATCCAGCTGGCCCACGTCCTGGGCATGACCGCCATAGCGAACGGGGTGGAGACCCCGGAGCAGCTTGCCGCGCTCGTCGGCCTGCGCTGCGACCTCGTGCAGGGCTACTACCTCGCCCGCCCCGAAGCGCACCTGCCCGCCCGGCAGCCGGTCGCCGCCGGCCAGCCGTGACAGGCCCGCGCCCATGGCCGGCCCCGGGCCGAACCGCGGCAAGGGGCCGGCCAGGAGCCAGGGCAGGGGGCAGGGGCATCGCCGGTGCCGGTGCTGGTGCCGGTGGTCGGAAAATCCGGTCACATCCGCTCGGGCGCGGTTATCCCGAGCAGGTCAAGGCCGGTCGCGAGGGCACGCCGGGTCAGATCGCACAGGGCGATCCGGCTGACGCGGACCGGCTCCTCGGCACGGAGAATAGGACATTTCTCGTAAAAATTCGTGAAAGCGGCCGCCAGGCCGAAGAGATAACCCGCCAGCCGGTGGAACTCGAGCGAGTCGGCAATGCCCTCGACCACGTCGCCGAAGCTGAGCAGATGAATCGCGAGATGACGTTCCTCGGGCTCGTCGACCCGGATGTCGGCGGCGGCGACCGGATAGGTCAGCCCGGCCCTGCGGAACACCGAGCAGATCCTCGCGTGGGCGTACTGCAGATAGGGTGCGGTGTTGCCGTCGAAAGCCAGCATGCGGTCCAGGTCGAAGACATAGTCCTTCGACCGGTCGGTCGAGATGTCCGCGTACTTCACGGCACCGGTCCCGATCGCCTGGGCGACCTGCGCACGGGTTTCCGCGTCCAGCGTGGGATTCTTCACGGCGATGACGTCGGCCGCCCGGGAAACGGCCTGCTCCAGCAGGGCGACGAGTTTCACGGAGTCGCCGGCCCTGGTCCGCAGCATCTTGCCGTCGGCGCCCAGGATCGACCCATGCCCGATGTGCTCGGCCCGTACGGGCTCACGAAGCCAGCCGGCCTCCCGGGCCACCTCGTAGATCATCTCGAAATGCTGGTACTGCGGCAGCCCCACCACGTAGAGCAGCCGGGTCGCGTGCAGGTCGCGAATCCGGTGACGAATCGTCGCCAGATCGGTGGTCGCGTACCCGTAGCCGCCGTCCCGTTTGCGCACGATGAGCGGCAGGGGCTCACCATCCCGGTTCTTGAACCCTTCCGGGAAGGCGCACAGTGCGCCGTCGCTCAGCCGCAGCAGCCCCAGCTCGGCCAGCTCGTCGACGACCGGGCCCAACTGCTCGTTGTAGGAGCTCTCCCCGCGGAAGTCCGCCTCGGTGAGCAGCACGCCGAGCTGGGAGTAGACGGTCAGGAAGTACGTCTTCGACTCGCCGACCAGGACGTGCCAGAGCCGGCGTGTCGTCGGGTCGCCGGCCTGGAGCTGGACGACCCGTAGCCGGGAACGTTCCTTGAACGCCTCGTCCGCGTCGAACTTCACCCGGGCGGCCTTGTAGAAGGCGTTGAGGTCGCCGACGGAGAGCTCGTGGGCGGCCTCGGACTCGCCGACGTCGAGCAGATGCTCGACCAGCATGCCGAACGGCGTGCCCCAGTCCCCGATGTGGTTCTGCCGGACGACCTGATGGCCCAGCCAGCCCAGCAGCCGCACCGCGGCGTCCCCGATGATCGTCGACCGGAGATGGCCGACGTGCATCTCCTTGGCGGCGTTCGGCCCGGAGTAGTCGACGACGACCACCTCGGGCTCGGGCACCGGCGCGACGCCCAGCCGCTCGTCGTCGAGCATCTCCCCGAGCAGGCGCTCCAGCGCGGACGCGGCCAGGTGCAGGTTGATGAACCCCGGCCCCGCCACCTCGACCGTCTCGCACAGGTCGTCGAGCTCGGCGGTCCTGACCACCTCGGCGGCGATGTCACGCGGGCTGCGACGAAGGCGGCGAGCCAGCGAGAGGGCCGCGTCCGCCTGATAGTCCGCCCGCTGCGACCGCCGGATGGCGGGATCGACCTGTTCGCCGGCAGCCTCTTCGCCGGCAACGGCCGTGAAGGCCGCGCCCAACCGCTCGTCGAGAAGACGTTCCAGGCTCGTCACCCCCGTGAATCTACCGACTCGCCAACCGGCCCGGACCGCTGTGCACTGCCACGCCCGCCGATCCGCGCCACGTGCCCGCCGGTCGGGTTGGCGATGCCCACTTCGAGGAGGCTCGACTTCGAGGAGCTCGAGCGCTCCCGGGCGCGGATCTCACACCACACTCTCGGCGGGGATGCGGTGGGCGTGTGCGTGCTCGGACCGGTGGGCGCGGTCATCACCGAGATCGACAGGCCATCGAGCAGGGCCTGGGAGCGCCAGCCGCAGAATGCGCTTCCACACGCTGGACGTCTGCCGCGGCAACGAGCCGGTGTTGTAGGGAATGCCGAAACGTGCGCACAGGGCGCGTACCTCCGGCGCGATCTGGGCGTACCGGTTGCTGGGCAGGTCGGGAAAAAGGTGGTGTTCGATCTGAAAACTCAGGTTCCCGGTCAGGATGTGGAACAACGCGGAGCCCTCGATGTTGGCCGAGCCCAACATCTGCCGCAGGTACCACTCGCCGCGGGTCTCCCCCTCGATCTGCTCCTCGGTGAAAACCTCGGCTCCTTCCGGGAAATGACCACAGAATATGATCATATGAGCCCAGACGTTGCGGATGGTGTTGGCGGTGAGGTTACCGAACAGAACGGGCAGGAAAGCCGGGCCGGCGAGCAGCGGGAAGGCCACGTAGTCCTTGAGCACCTGACGTCCTCCCTTCCGCAGCGCTGTCGACAGCTGGGTCAGGGTCTCGGCCCAGTTCTTCTCGCCCCGCCAGGCGCGTTCGAGCTCGGAGTCGTAGATCGCTATTCCCCACTCGAAGACCACTGCAAGCATCAGGTTGTACAGCGGCTGGGCGAGATAGAGGGGATGCCAGGGCTGCTCCGGGTGGACCCGCAGCGCGCTGTAGCCAATGTCCCGGTCCTTGCCGAGAACGTTCGTGTAGGTGTGGTGCACATAGTTGTGGGAATGTTTCCACTGCTCGGCGGAAGACCCGGAGTCCCACTCCCAGACGGTGGAGTGGATCTCAGGGTCGCGCATCCAGTCCCACTGCCCGTGCAGAACGTTGTGCCCGATCTCCATGTTCTCCAGGATCTTGGCGGTGGCCAGCATCGCAGTGCCCGCCAGCCACGCCGGGGGCAGCAGGGAGGCGAACATGACCGCCCGTCCCCCCGCCTCCAGGCTCCGCTGAACGGTAATCACCCGGCGGATGTAGCGGGCGTCGCCCTCCCCCAGACTCGCCAGGATCTCCTCGCGGAGCCGGTCGAGCGCACGACCGAACTCCTCGACATCCACAGCGGTGAGCTGTGTCGTGCCTGCCATACTCATCCCTCCTACAGATCGATCTCGATGTCGCCGGCCGTGGCCGACACGCACGTCTGGATATGATCATCCGTGTCGCCGTGTTCCCGGCCGGTGCGCAGGTCCCGCACCCGGCCGGACAGGAGCCGTGCCACACAGCTACGACAGACGCCCGTACGGCAGCCACTGGGCATGAGGACACCGGCGCTCTCCCCCACCACCAACAGCGGGGCGTCGCCGTCGGCGTCCACCTCCCGACCGCTCCTGGCGAACCGGACCCGGCCCCCGGCACCACCCTCCGAAGCCGTGACAGGGCGGAAACGCTCCACCCGCAACCGGTCGGCGATCCCCGCCCGGCGCCACCGGGCCTCGGCGTCCGCGAGCAGCCCCGGAGGTCCGCAGGCCCAGGCCGCCCGTTCGGCCCAGTCGGGGCAGACCGTGGCCAGCTCGGTCATGGTGAGCCGTCCCGCCCGGGTCCGGGTGTGCCGTTCGTGCAGCCGCAGGCCCGGGAAGCGGCGGGCCAGCTCCCGTAGCTCTTCACCGAAGATGACGGCGTCCCGTGTCGGAGCCGAGTGCACGAGAACCACGTCCGGCATCTCGTCGCCGAGCGCAAGTCCGCGCAGTATCGACATGACCGGTGTGATACCGCTGCCGGCCGTCACGAACAGCAACCGCTCCGGCAAGGCCCGGGGCAGCACGAACTGCCCCTGGGGATGTTCCAGGCGAACGATCGCACCGGGTCGGATCCGCTCGACGAGGTAGGGGGACAGCCGCCCGTTCACCAGGATCTTGACGGTGATCGAGAATGTGCCGCCGGGACGTCCAGGCGGTGAGGACACCGAGTAGGGACGCCATTGCCACACGCCGTCGACATCCACGCCGACCCGGACGTACTGGCCCGCACGATGTTCCTTCCAGCCCGCGCCAGGGCGGATCACGATGGTCGCGGCGTCGGCGGTCTCCGGCCGGAGGGCTTCGACCCGCCCGCGTAGCCTCCGGTGGGACCAGAGCGGATCGATCAGGCCCAGATAGTCGTCAGGTAGAAGGGGCGTCGTCAACGAGGTCGCAGCCTCGCGCAGGAACCTCCCGACTGCCACCGTGTGCTTCCTCCCGGTTGTCGGAGGTCGGGAATGGTGCGGGCGCTGCCCGGTGCACGGCCAGAGAAACGGATCTTCCCGACCGGCACCTCATCCGACAGCGGACAAGCTGGCTATTACTCATGGTAGAAAGTTCAATCACTTCAAGCAACATGGATCTTGCTTATCATGGCCACCGGCGAGACCGAGGAGTGCGGATGGATGCATTCCGCAAGAATTCATTCCATTTATTTCTATATCGGGATCGGCCGGCCCGTGCCCATGCCGCGCATCCGCGGGAGTGAGCCGGCCGTATTGCCGTACGGTGGTGGAATGGGCGGCAAACAACTGTGGACGACCGGGGACATCGCCCAGAGGCTGGGCATCTCCGTGCAACGGGCCCGGCTCCTCTCCCGTCGACCGGACTTTCCCGATCCCGTCCAGGAAGTCCCCCACTTCAGCCTGTGGCGTGCCTGCGACGTGGAGTCCTGGCTCGTGAACGGCGCGGCCGACGGCGAAACGTAGTCGGCGTTGGTGTGCCACCGGCCGGCCCCCACCCGCTCCCAGGGGAATTCCTTCCGCATGACGGATCCGCGATCCGCCGCGTCCGCGTCGTAACCGGGGACGCGCGCCGTGCCGGACGACCGGCGAGCGGGCCTACGCCGGTCCCGAACTCGTCGATCTCACACGGACCCGTGACGAATTCATCCGGACGTCCAGGTAGACGACGGACACGGCGGATGCCGGAGGGTGGAGTGGACAGTGCTGGTCGACGTCGCCTACGGGCTGCTGGGCGCGGGAATGATTATCTTCGCAGCCCTGGCCGCGCAGAGGGTCGGCCTGCCGGCGCCGGTCCTGCTCGTCGCCGCCAGCATCCTGTACGCCCTGCTGCCCGGTCCGAACATCGCACTGGACTCCGAGGTCGTCCTCGTCCTGGTCCTGCCGCCGCTGCTGTACTCCGCGGCACTGAACTCGAGCCTGACGGGGATCCGCGCGAACCTCCGGACCGTGATCTCACTGTCCGTCCTGTTGATCATAGCGACCGCTCTTCTCACGGGCTACCTGCTGGCAGTGGTCGTGCCCGGTCTGTCATTCGCGGCCGCCTGCGCTCTCGGCGCCGCGCTGGCTCCGATGGACCCGGTCTCGGCGCTGTCCATCGGACGGCGGGTGGGCCTGCCCGAACGGCTGCGTACCGTGATCGAAGGGGAGAGCCTCCTCAACGACGCGACGGCTCTGACCGTGTACACGGTGGCGGTGGCCTCGCTGGTCGGCGGGGGTTTCGACGTGCCGTCCGCGGTGGGACGGTTCGTCCTGGCCCTCGCCGGGGGGATCACATTCGGCCTCGCCGTCGCCTGGATCGTCGGGCTGGTCCGTCGCCGGCTGGAGGAACCGGTGGTGGAGACCACCCTTTCGCTGGCAACCCCGTTCCTGGCCTACCTGCCGGCGGAGGCCGCCCACAGCTCCGGCGTCCTCGCCGCGGTGGTCGCGGGCCTGGTCCTGGGCCACCGGTCACGGCGGCTGCAGTCCGGGCCCGCGCGCCTGCACGCCGTGGCCGTCTGGCACCTCGTCGACCTCCTGCTGGAGGGATTCGTCTTCCTCCTCATCGGCCAGCAGCTGCCGGCCGTCCTCCACAACATCCAGAAGTATCCGGTCAGCACGGTGATCGCCGCGACGACGGTCACGACCGCCTCGATCGTGCTGCTACGCCCCCTGTGGCTGCTGCTGCCCACCCTGCTGCCCGTGCGGCTGCGGATCCTCTCGCCGCACCCGAACCTCACCGGCCGTGAACTGACCGCTCTGTCCTGGACGGGCATGCGCGGAGTGATCTCCCTCGCCGCCGTCTTCGCGCTGCCACCGTCCGCCGGCAGCGTCCCCTTCCCGCAGCACGACCTGCTGCTGTTCTGCGCGTACGTCACGGTGCTGGTCACACTCGTCGGTCAGGGACTCACCTTCGGCCCGCTGCTGCGGTGGCTGGGGGTACGACCCGACCTGGACGAGGACCAGCGCCTGCGCGCACGGGCACGGATCGCGGCGGCGGACGCGGGGCTGCGAGCGCTGGAGTCGCTCCAGAACCGCGAGTCGGTCCCCGAGGACATCGTCGAACGGCTGCGGAACATCGCGGACATCCGCAGGAGACGGAGCGAGGACATCCTCGCGGCGCTGGCTGTGGACACCACGGCCAGCCTCGCAGCCGAGAGCGCCAGCGCCGTGTTCGGTCACGTCCGCAGAACCATGATCGAGGCGGAGCGGGACGAACTGCTGCTCTGGCGGGACACCGGGAACCTGCCCGACAGCAGCCTCCGGCTGCTAGAGAACGAACTCGATCGTGAGGAGGGGGCGCTGCAGCAGACCGGTGACGAACTGGTCGGGCCGAATGTGCGCCGCCATCATCGTGTTCGCCCGCACGCTCTGCTCGGCGAGATCCCCACCGCCACGGCGGACGTTGCGCAGGCTGCCCACCAGCAGGGTCGCCAGCAGCGCCGCCGCCAGCTCGTGTCCCATCGCGTCGGTGAGTGACACATACAGCTGGGAACGCCCGAAGCTGTAGTCGAAGGTGTCCCCGGCCACGGATCCCGCGGGCTCCACCCAGCCGGCCACCGTCGCCTGCGCACCCTCACAGGTGAACGACTCCGGCAGCAACCGCCGTTGGATCTCCGCCGCCAGCCCGAGCGGGACGGAACGCTGGCCCCACTCGAACAGATCCGTGTACCGCCGGTTCGTGATCACGATGTAGGCCAGGGCATGCCCCGTGGCGGCGACGGTCTCGACAGCATCCTCGGTGGCACCGGCAGGCAGGTGTGCCTCGAGCACCCCGATCGCCTCACCGCGGGCCGTGACCGGCACATACACACTCGTCCGGGCCGAGGACCGGTACACCCGCATCCGCTGTGTCCGCAACACCCGCCCGTGGACGGTGTCGTCCGCCGACACCCGTTCCATCGTGTTTCCGCCCGCCCCGTCCCCATCGGGAAACCGCACCAGATAACCGCCCGCATAGTCCGCGATCAGGAAGGAGACCCCAAACGCGCCGATCATCCGGGCCAGCTCACCCGCCACCGCGTGCACCGCGTCGGCGGGAGCGGCGCGTTCCACCGCCGTCAGCAGCTCCCGTAAATCGGCCGTTCCAGAAGGTGCCACTCCCCTCATCTTAGTCAGCGCCACGATAACCGGCACTCCAGGCTACCGGACTCTTACCTTCAACTTGTCACTTTGACCTCTTTCGGTCACATTTCGTGATAGGTGATGATGATCAGGGATGTTCCGGCGTGTCGTCATGGCATGAAACGACCTCCTGTTGACCGTTGCTTCCCGCCAAGGACACCATGATCAAACAGAAGGCCGCGGCGCGACAGTTCGGCCCACAACGTCCCTGCGGTCGAATACCCGAATGTGGTGGGTCGGCTCCGAGGGGAGTTCTACCGCTGCCCGGCCCGGCGGAGCGACGCGCTGTTCGAACTTGCCGATGCCGTGGGGACGCCGAACGCAACCGCGACGGTATACATGAAAGGTCTTTCAGGGACGGATGGGCAACAGCGGCTGGCTGGGGCCTTCGCCGGCGCCCGAGCACTCGATCGCGGCGGCGACGGTCGCAAGCTCGTCGTCGTCGAGCGTCAGGTCCGCCGCGCCGGCCCAGTCGGCGATCTGCGTAGGGCGGCGCGCGCCAGAACTTCGCCGTGAGGAGCTCGCGCTTGCTAGCCGGCGTCAGCGTCGACTACTACCGATCACGCTCGCCGACGCCAACCCCAACCCCAACCCCAGAACCGTGGGGGGTGCCGGGGGGCTCGGCCCCCCGGCAGACATCTCGGCCCCCGGGGAAGCCCCCCCCAGGGGGCGACCAGCATGAGCCAGCTCGTGGGCGAGGGGGGAGTTGAACCCCCACGTCCGTCAGGACACACGGACCTGAACCGTGCGCGTCTGCCATTCCGCCACTCGCCCGAGTGCGACTATCACGCTATCACGCGATCCGAGCCGCCCGAGACGTGGGCGGTGCTCAACCGGAAGCATACGATCTCAGTGCCGGTAGCAGGCCGGGGGAGGAGGGGAGGCCGAGATGGGCGTGCTGCAGCGCTTCGAGCGTCGCCTGGGCGGCCTCGTCGAGGGCGCCTTCGCCAAGGTCTTCAAGGGCGGTGTCGAGCCGGTCGAGATCGCAAGCGCGCTGGCTCGTGAGACCGATGACCGGCGTGCCACCAGTGCGAACCGGGTGCTCGTCCCGAACGAGTTCGCGGTCGAGCTTGCCACCAGCGACTTCGCCCGGCTCGCTCCTTATACGCGAGCGCTTTGTGACGAGCTGGCCGAGATGGTTCGGGAGCATGCCGCCGAGCAGCGGTACACGTTCGTGGGGCCGGTGGGGGTGCGGCTGGCCGAGGCTGGCGATCTCGATGTCGGGGTGTTCCGTATCCGTAGCAGTGTCGCCGCGGCCGATCCGGGCGCGGTGGCTGGCAGGCGTGCGGCGGGGCGGTCGCGGCCGATGCCGCCGGGGGCTCCTCGGCTTGTCGTCTCGACCAGGCCGGGGCCTGATGGCCGGGTCGGCGGGGAGGAGCGTGAGTACCCGCTGGACGTCGAGGTCACGGTCATCGGCCGCAGCGTGGAATGTGATATCCGTCTCAATGACACCGGGGTATCCCGCCGGCACGGCGAGGTGCGTCGGATGCCCGACGGGCAGTTCGTCTACGTTGATCATGGTTCGACCAACGGGAGCATCGTCAACGGCCGGGCCGCCAGCCAGGTGAAGCTCGCCAGCGGTGATCAGATCGAACTGGGCGCGACGATCCTGACCTTCCGGCGGGACGATCCACGGGGCGCCGACAGGGGCCGGGCCGCCGGGCGCGTCCCGGCGGGCGCGCCGGTCCCCGCGGGCGCGCCACCGGGCCCGGCGGGTGGGTATCCCCCCGCCTCGGCGCCGCCTGCTCCTTCTGGCGACCCGCGGGCACGGCCTGCCGATCCCCGCCGTGGTGACCCGCGCCAGGGTGTCCCCCCTGGTGGTTACCCGCCTGCCCCCCCGCCGGCGGATCCCTACCGGGGCGACCCGTACCGTGGTGGCGATCCCTATCGGGGTGAGCCGCGGCGTGGCGGCCCGCCCGGCGGCTACCCGCCCGCGCCGGCGGGCCCGTACCGTGACGACCCGTATCGTGATGACCCGCGTAGAGGTGGCTCCCCCGGCGGCTATCCGCCCCCGCCCGCGGAACCGCCGTACCAGGGTGGCGGACGTCCGGTCAGGGGCCAGCCCGCGGGAGGCCGGCCGGGGGATCCGTATGGTGGCGGTTCCCGCTACGACGACCCGTACGGGGAGAGGGAGGGCCAGTACCGTGGCGGCAACCCGTACGACCAGTCCGGCGGCCGGCCTCCCGGTACTCCGCCGAGCGGCTACGGCCCGGGTGCGCCTCCGGGTGCGCCCAGTCGTGGCGGCCAGCCCGGCTACGGCGACCCACGGCGCGGCGGCGACCCACGGCGCGGCGGCGACCCACGGCACGGTGTCGCGCCGGTGCGGCCGGACGACGCCGACCTGTACGAGCAGGACACCCAGCGTCCGGGCCGGGTCCCCCCTGGGGAGGGCCGGCGTCCGCAGGACCGGGATCCCTACGGTGATCGTCCCGCTGGGCCGGGGGCGGCGGATCCGAACGAGCACGCCTGGTAGGACGCCGTGAGCGGATCCCAGCCCAGCGACCTGGTCCTCCTGGTCGTGAAAATCAGCTTCCTGGCGCTGTTGTGGTTGTTCGTCCTGGCTGCCGTCCGCGCGGTGCGCGCGGACATGTTCGGGCCGACGAAACGGCAACGGCAGAACGTCCAGGGGCTGGGCCACGGAGCGGCGGCCCAGCCGGCGCCCGTGCCCGCGCACCCGGCCCGTCCGGCACCGCCGCCGGCCGGCCCGCAGAACGCGCCCGCCAGCCGGCGGGCGCGCACACCGAGCAAGCTGGTCGTCACGAAGGGACATCTCGCGGGGACGATTCTTCCGCTCGGACCGGCGCCTGTCACCATCGGACGTGCACAGGACTCGACTCTGGTGCTGGAGGACGACTTCGCATCCGCGAGACATGCAAGACTCGTCCCCCACGACGGCCAGTGGTTCGTCGAAGATCTGGGCTCGACCAACGGTACTTACCTCGACCGCACGAAAGTGACCAGTCCCATGCCGGTTCCTCTCGGCGCGCCGGTCAGGATCGGGAAAACCGTCCTGGAGCTTCACCGGTGAGCCTTAGGCTTCACTACGCCGTTCGCTCGGACGTCGGCCACGTCCGGGAAGGCAACGAAGATTCCGCCTACGCGGGCACTCGGCTACTGGCCGTGGCCGACGGAATGGGCGGCCACGCGGCCGGGGAGGTCGCCTCCTCCACCGTGATCTCCCAGCTGGCCGGCCTGGACGACGACATCACCAGCGGCGCGGTCCTGGAGGTGCTGGCCGACTCGGTGCACCAGGCCAACAACCAGTTGCGCGAGATGTCCGTCCAGGACGGGGCGCTGGAGGGCATGGGCACCACGGTCACCGCCCTGCTGCTCGCTGGGACCCATCTCGGGGTGCTGCACGTCGGCGACTCCCGGGCGTACCTGCTGCGGCACGAGGTGCTCAACCAGGTGACCCACGATCACACCCTGGTGCAGGATCTCGTCGACCAGGGCCGGATCACGGCCGAGCAGGCGGACACGCATCCCCAACGGTCGTTACTGATGCGTGCGCTCGACGGCCGCGACGTCGAGCCGGACCTGTCCATCCGGGAGGCGATCCCGGACGACCGCTATCTGCTGTGCACCGACGGGCTGTCCGGCGTTGTGACGGAAACCACCATCCGTGAGGCGCTGCTGCTGCCGACGCCGCAGGAGGCCGTCGACCGGCTGGTCGAGCTCGCGCTCAAGGGCGGCGGGCCGGACAACATCACCGTTGTCGTCGCCGACGTCGTCGAGGACGACGGCGAGGACACCAGCCCGCTCGTAGCCGGTGCCGCCGCGGAGAAGCAGGCCGTGCCGGGAGCCTTGGCCGCCCGTACCGGGCCGAACCCCCGGTACGGCGACCAGGACTCCCCGGCCGCCAGAGGCGCGCGAATCGGTCGGCACGGCCCCGCGCCGCGTGCCGAGAGCTCCGACAGCGTGGTGGACGAGGACACGCAGCCGCTCGCCCGGCGGTCGCCGCCCCGGCCGGCCTTCATCATCCTGTGCGTGGTGATCGTCCTGGCCATCGTGACCGTCTGCGGCTGGTTCTACCTGCACAACCGGTACTACGTCGGGGTCGACGGCGACCAGGTAGCGATCTTCGAGGGTGTCGAGGGGAGCATCGCCGGCTTCTCTCTGCACCGGTTCAAGGAGCCCTCCATACCGCTGAGCGATCTCAACGACGAGGGGAAGCTGCAGGTGGAGAAGGGCTACTCTGCCAGTAGTCTCAGCGAGATCCAGCGCTATGTCGCCAACCTGCGGGCCCAGTTCCCCGCCACGCACCCGGCCGACGCCAGCACAGCACCGACGGTGGCGCCGACGCCAGCGGGCAGCGACGGGGAGAAGAACGCCGGGGACGCTCAGGGCTCCCTGGGCGCTGTCACCAGCCCATCGGCACTCTGCGCCACCACTCCTGTCTCGAACTGTAACCCGGCCATCCCAGCGGCCCCGCCGGTCTCGACGCCTGGATGACGCCGACAGGATGACTGTTCTCCCTCCGCTTCGCGGCAAGGCGGTCGATCTCACGGGAACCTTCGCCCGGTTCCCGATACCGGCCGATGTCCATCTGCCGCCGTACCGTCGGCGAGAACTCTCCCTGCTGCTGTTCGCCGGCCTGCTCGCCACCGCCGCCCTGGCGGCCGTCGTGCTCGCCGTCGACGGAAAGATCACCACGTCGGTGTTCGTCTACGGCCTGGGCTTCAGCGCGCTGTGGGGGGTGGCCCACCTGGCCGTGCGCCGGTTCGCGCCGGCCGCCGACCCGGTACTGCTCCCGCTGGTCGCGGCCCTCAACGGCCTCGGCCTCGTCATGATCTACCGGCTGGACCTGGCCAAGGTGGAAGCCGCCGAGAAGGCCGGCAGAAAGATACCGTCCGGCGTCGCACCGTTACAAATGATATGGACGCTGCTCGCGCTCGTCGTCTTCGTGCTGGTGCTGGCGGTCATCCGGGACCACAAGACGCTGTCGCGCTACGCCTACACGGCGGGGCTGGTCGGCCTGGTCTTCCTGGTGCTGCCCGCGATGCCGGTGTTCGGCGCGACCATCAACGGCGCCCGGCTGTGGCTGCGGGTCGGGCCGTTCACCTTCCAGCCCAGCGAGATCTCGAAGATCATTCTTATGGTCTTCTTCGCCGGCTACCTGGTGAACAAACGCGAGGTGCTCTCGGTGGCCTCCCGGTCCTTCCTCGGGATCCACTTCCCGCGCGCCCGGGACCTCGGGCCGGTGCTCGTCGCCTGGCTCGCGAGCCTCGGCGTCCTCGTCGTCGAGAAGGACCTCGGCTCGTCCCTGCTCTTCTTCGGCATGTTCCTGGTGATCCTCTACGTCGCGACCGAACGGGCGTCCTGGGTGCTTATCGGGCTCGCCCTGTTCTCGCTCGGCGCGGTCATCTCCTACCACCTGTTCGGGCACGTCCAGGTCCGGGTGGACGGCTGGTTGCACGCGTTCGACGGCGACAACCCCACCAGCACCTCGTATCAGCTGGTGCAGGGCCTGTTCGGGTTCGCCGCCGGCGAGATCACCGGCACCGGGCTCGGGCAGGGCAGCCCACAGCGGGTCCCCTTCGCCAACACCGACTTCATCGTCGCGAGCATCGGTGAGGAACTCGGCCTCGCCGGGATCATGGCCATCCTCGTCATCTACGGGCTGGTTGTCACCCGTGGCCTGCGGGCCGCGCTCGGCGCCCGTGACCCGTTCGGCAAGATGCTCGCGACCGGCCTGGCCGCCTCGTTCGCCCTCCAGGTGTTCGTGCAGGTCGGCGGTGTCATGCGACTCATCCCGCTGACCGGCCTGACGCTGCCCTTCATCTCCTACGGAGGCTCTTCGATCGTCTCGAACGCGGCCATCATCGCGCTGCTGCTGCGGATCAGCGACTCCTACCGCCGGCCCGGCCCGGCCACCCCGGCCGCGCCGCTGTTCGACCCGAACGCCGTCGCCGACAGCCCCACCCAGGCGGTGCGGACGACGTGAACGCGCCCATCCGCAAGGTCGCCGTCGCCTGCCTGGTGCTGTTCACCGCCCTGCTGGTCAACGCCAACTGGCTACAGGCGAAGCAGGCTGGCGAACTGCGTCACGAACCGAACAACGCCCGCCAGATCACCGAACGGTTCGAACGGGAACGCGGCTGGATCGGCGTGGCCGGCGGGCAGGCGGTCGCGAGCTCGGTGCCGTCCGACGACGAGTACAAATACCAGCGGCAGTACCCGGCCGGGAAACTGTATGCCGCCGTCGCCGGCTACTACGGCCTGTACACCTCCGCCGGCCTGGAGAACTCCCAGAACGACATCCTCTCCGGGGAGGACGACCGCCTGTTCGTTTCCAAGGTTTCCGACCTGGTGACCGGACGCAAACAACGGGGTGGCAGTATCGTCACCACGCTGGTACCCCGGATCCAACAAATCGCGACCACCGCGCTCGGCAACCGTAAGGGGGCGGTCGTGGCGCTCGACCCGAAGACCGGCGAGATCCTCGCGATGGTGACCAGTCCGACATACGACCCGACACCGCTGGCCAGCCACGACGATGCCGAGGCCGGCAGAGCCGCCCGGGCACTGAACACCGACCCGGACAAGCCGCTGCTCAACCGCGCGACCCAGGAGACCTACCCGCCCGGCTCCACCTTCAAGGTGATCACCGCGGCGGCCGCGCTCAACGCCGGGCACCAGCTCGAGGAACGCATCGCCGCCCCCGACCAGCTCCGGCTGCCGCAGAGCAGGACCGTGCTGCCGAACTTCGGCGGCGAACGCTGCGGGGACGGCGACACGGACACCCTCATCCACGCTCTGACGATCTCCTGCAACACGGCGTTCGCCCAGCTCGGTATGGATCTCACCGACGACACCCTGCGCGCCCAGGCCGAGGCCTTCGGTTTCAACTCCACCATCCCCGGCTTCCCGCTGCCGCTGGTGCCCAGCGTGTACCCGCCCCAGCAGCTCGACAAGGCCCAGACCGCGCAGTCCGCCATCGGGCAGTTCGACGACCGGGTCACCCCGCTGCAGATGGCCCAGGTCGCCGCCGCCATCGGCAACAACGGGGTGATGATGCGGCCGTACATCGTCTCCGAGCTGCTCGGCCCGGACCTCAAGGCGCTCAGCCGCACCGAGCCGGAGGTCTACAAACGCCCCGTGAGCCCGGACGTCGCCGCCGCCCTGAACACGATGATGCAGAGCGTGGTCAGCAGCGGCACCGGTACCAAGGCGCGGATCCCCGGCGTCGCCGTCGCCGGCAAGACCGGCACCGCCGAGCACGGTGACAACGAGCCCCCGCACGCCTGGTTCATCGGCTTCGCGCCCGCCGCCAGCCCGAGCGTGGCCGTCGCGGTCGTGGTCGAGGACGGCGGCGGGGAGTTCGGCACCGGCGGCGCGGTCGCCGCGCCCGTGGCCCAACAGGTCATGAAGGCCGCATTGGATGTCCGGCAGTGACCGGCCCACCGCCGCCAGGCGTCCCGGGGCCGGGCCCGGGCCTGCCGGAATCAGGCGTCCCGGCACCGCGGATCCCCCCGGCACCGGGCGTCCCGGCACCAGGCGTCCCGGCACCAGGCGTCCCGGCCGCGGACGGGCGGGACGCGTTGCCGCCGTTCGCGGGAGCGGCCTCACCGGCCGCCGCGCAGCCTTTCGGCGCCTCGCCGAAAGGCACCGTTCTCGACGGCCGCTACCTCCTGGAAGGACGCATCGCCACCGGTGGGATGGGCGAGGTGTGGCGGGGTCTCGACCGCACCCTCGGGCGTCCCGTCGCCGTGAAGCTGCTGCGCCCGGAGTACGCCAGCGACGAGCTGTTCCTGGTCCGCTTCCGCGGCGAGGCCCGGCACGCCGCCCGGGTGTCGCATCCGGGTGTGGCGTCCGTCTACGACTACGGCGAGGTCGTCACCGATGGTGACCGCCCGACCGCCTACCTGGTGATGGAGCTGGTCGAGGGCGAGCCCCTGTCGGCGTTGCTGCACCGGGAGAAGCGCCTGTCCCCGGAGAAGACCCTGGACGTGCTCGGGCAGGCCGCGGACGCCCTGCAGGCCGCGCACACCCTTGGCGTCGTGCACCGGGACGTCAAGCCCGGCAACCTGTTGCTGCGGACCGACGGCGCGGTCAAGGTCACCGACTTCGGGATCGCGCGCGCGGTGGACGCCGCGCCGCTGACCGCCACCGGAATCATGATGGGCACCGCCTACTACGTCTCCCCCGAGCAGGCCTCCGGCCGGACGGTGACCCCGGCCAGCGACGTGTACTCCCTCGGCGTGGTGGCCTACGAGTGCCTGGCCGGCCGGCGGCCCTTCGACGACCGCAACCCGATCGTGGTCGTGATGGCGCACCAGCAGGACGACCCGCCGCCGCTGTCGCCCGACATCCCCGAGCCGGTGCGCAGCCTCGTCCAGGCGGCGATGGCCAAGGACCCGGCCCAACGGCCGTCGTCGGCCGGCTCGTTCGCCCGCACCGCCGCCACGATCCGTCGCAACCTGTGGAACGCGGACATGACCCGCCGGGCCACCAGCCCGCCGCCCGCGCCCCGGCCGGACCCCGCCGGGGATCCCACCGGACGCTGGCCCGGGCCGACGGGAGCACCCGGGCCGGCCGCGGGCGGGGCGGGGCCCAGCGGGGACCGGCCACCGTCCTGGACCCGCCGGCACACCCGGGCCGACAGCTTCTCCGAAGGGGATCAGCCGTACCGGGATGCCCGGCCGTCCTGGGACGCCGGCGCCGCCCACGACGGCCGCCAGCCCGACCAGGAACCGCCGGGGACGCCGACGGGCACGCCCCCGGCCGCCTGGGGCACGCCGCCCCGGCCGCCCGTGCCCGGCGGCGGATACCCGGCGGACGGCTACGCGGCCCCCGGGTACCGGGAGGCCGGCTATGCCGGCGCGGGCGCCGACGCCCGGACCGGCACCGGCTATGGGACCGGCACCGGCACCGGCTATGGGACCGGCCGCGAGACCGGCTACGACGCCAGCTACGACACCACGAGCCGACCGGACATCCAGCCGACGAACGTCGCCCGGCTCCAGCCGCCCGGCAACCGCGCGGCCTCCGCCCCGCCGCCGGACGCGCGGGGGGCCCGGCGACGGCGGCCCCGCGGCCGGGCCGCGGAGGGCACGACGTCCGCGGGCAGGCGACGGCTGCCACTTCCAGTACTGATAGCACTACTGATCGCCACAGTTGCGATCACCGCGCTGGTCACCCGGTCGATCGCCGGGTCCAGCGGATCCTCCGAAGGCGCGCCGGCCCTGACCCGGGCGGTGCACGGGCCCGGATCCGAAGATGGCATCGTCACCGGTGACAGTACGACCGGGACCAGCGGTGTCACGGACGGCAGCCGGATCACCGGCGGCCCGGCCGGCCGCACGGACGCGGCCGGACCAGATGTCCGGGAAGCGTCCGCGGGTACCGGCCCGGGAAGCGGAAAGGCGAGCACGGGTGGCAGTCGTGACTGAGGTGTTCGGGACCGAACCTCGCCTGGTGGGCGGGCGCTATGAGCTGGGCGAGGTCCTCGGGTACGGCGGCATGGCCGAGGTCTACCGCGGCCGGGACGTCCGGCTCGGCCGCGAGGTCGCGGTCAAGGCGCTGCGGGCCGACCTCGCCCGGGACCCCACCTTCCTGGCCCGCTTCCGCCGCGAGGCGCAGTCCTCGGCCGCCCTGAACCACCCGGCGATCGTCTCGGTCTACGACACCGGCGAAGATCTGATCAACGGCACGACCGTCCCGTACATCGTGATGGAGTACGTGGAAGGCCGCACCCTGCGGGACGTGCTCCAGCAGGAGGGCCGGTTCACCGAGCGCCGGGCCATGGAGATCACCTCCGACGTGTGCGCCGCCCTGGACTACAGCCACCGGATGGGGATCATCCACCGGGACATCAAGCCCGCCAACGTCATGCTGTGCCAGGACGGCTCGGTCAAGGTGATGGACTTCGGCATCGCCCGGGCGACCACCGCGACCACGTCCAACATGACGCAGACCGCCGCGGTGATCGGCACCGCCCAGTACCTGTCGCCGGAGCAGGCCCGCGGCGTCCGGGTGGACGCGCGCAGCGACGTCTACTCGACGGGTGTGCTGTTCTACGAGCTGCTGACCGGGCAGCCGCCGTTCCGCGGCGACTCGCCGGTGGCCGTCGCCTACCAGCACGTACGGGAGAGCCCGCAGCCGCCGTCCAGCCACGACCGCACCATCACGCCCAACGCCGACGCGATCGTGCTCAAGGCGATGGAGAAGGATCCCGACGACCGCTACTCCACCGCCGGGCAGATGCGGGACGATCTCGAGCGGGCGCTGGCCGGCCGGCCCATCTACGCCCCTCCCCCCCAGCTCGACAACGACCAGCTCACCACCCGGCTGGGCGTCTCGCCCACGGCCACGGCGGGGACGCACCTGATCTCCCGCGGCCGCGGCGGCCCCTACGACAACGTCCCGGACGACCCCTACGGCCGCACCGGCGGCTACGACCGGGCCGGCTTCGGCGGCCCCGGGGGGGGCGACGGCGGGCCACCGCCGGAGAAAAGACGTTCGGACGCCTGGAAGTACATCCTCGCCGGCCTGTCCGTGGTGGCGGTGTTCGTTGTCGTCACCATCATCGCGACCAACATGCTCGGCGGCGGGGGCGGGAACGGCCACGACACCGCCGCCGACACCGCGACGATCCCGACGAACCTCATCGGGCAGAAGTACGAGACGGCCAAGAACAGCCTGAGCTCCGCGGGCTTCACCAACGTCATCTCGAAGCCCACCGACAACAACGAGCCGAAGGACCAGGTGCTCAACGTCGAGCCGGCCCCGGGCACCGCCGTGTCGAAGAGCGCGCAGATCACCCTCATCATCTCGAAGGGGCCGGGTGACCTCACCGTTCCGGACGTGGCGGGGCTGACGCAGGCCGCGGCCACCGCCAAGCTGAAGGCGGCCGGGCTGGTGGTGAAGACCTCCGCCTTTACCGACGCGACAACCCGCCGGGCCGGGCTGGTCGAGTCCAGCGACCCGGCGGCGGGGACGTCGATCACCCCCGGCGAACAAGTGATCATCTACGTGGTGAGCGCGCAGGCGACCGTCCCGAACGTGACGGACCAGCCCGTCGACCCCGCCAAGGGCGAGCTGGAGCGCTTCGGCTTCAAGGTCGTCCAGCAGGCTGTCGCGAGCAGCAAGCCGACGGGCACCGTCGTCTCCCAGAGCCCCGGCGGCGGCCTGGCGACCCGTGGGTCGACCGTGACGCTCTACATCGCCCAGCAGCAGCCCGCCGCCACCGAGATACCGACGTCGACACCGACCGCCACCACGACACCGAGCCAGACACCGTCGCCAAGCCCGACCCCCTCCAAGCGGGGCCTCGATGACGTGCTCAACCCCCCTGGCAGGGTGTAGCGGCGCTGCCCCCACGGCCGTCCCGTTCGAGGCACCCACCGGAGCCCCGACAGGGATCATCTGGTGGACCCCGCCGGGCGGCACCCTCCGTCAGGCGAAAGCTGCCTGACGGAGGGTCTCGACCTCGGCCGACAGCGTCGGCGCGACCGATAGCGCGGTGTCGTCCCCGCAGACCGACAGCCAGCGAGCCAGCAGCAGATGACCACCCTGCGTAAGCACCGATTCCGGGTGGAACTGGACACCCTCCAGCGGAAGGGCCCGGTGCCGCATCGCCATCACCACACCGCTGTCGGTCCAGGCGGTCACCTCGATCTCCGCCGGGAGGGTCGCCCAGTCCACCGCGAGCGAGTGGTAGCGGGTCCCGATGAACGGTGACGGCAGGTCCGCGAGCACCCCGGCCCCCTGGTGGCGCACCACGGACGTCTTGCCGTGCAGCAGTTCGGGCGCCCGGCCGACCGTCGCGCCGAAGGCGACCCCGAGAGCCTGATGCCCCAGGCACACCCCGAGCATGGGGATGCCGGCCGCCGCACACGCCCGGATCATCGGCACACTGACCCCGGCCGCCTCCGGCGTGCCCGGGCCGGGCGACACCAGCACCCCGGCGACGCCGAGGGTCGTCAGCTCGTCGACGTCGACCTCGTCGTTGCGGCGGACGACGCTGTCCGCGCCGAGCTGGCCCAGGTACTGCACCAGGTTGAACACAAACGAGTCGTAGTTGTCGACCACCAGGATTCGCATGTTCCTCCTCTTACCACCGAACCCGCCCCGCCACCGGGCCAGCCGCGGAATCCGGCGGATCCCTGGCGCGGGACGCGACGGTGGCCGGCCCGGGAGCGTCCAGCCGGGCCACGGTCGGTCAGTTGCCGTCGGTGGCGTTTGGCCCGGCGGCGGCAGTCGGCTCGGCGGCGGCAGTCGGCTCGGCGGCGGCAGTCGGCTCGGCGGCGGCAGTCGGCTCGGCGGCGGCCGGCCGCTGGGCCTTTGCCCGCTCCTCGTCACGCAGCGCGCGGCGCAGCACCTTGCCGATCCCGATCTTCGGCAGCGGCTCCGACCGGAATTCGATGATCTTCGGGACCTTGTAGGCGGAGAGCCGTTCGGAACAGTACGCCCGCACCTCGTCGACGGTGAGCGACGCGTCGGGCCGCAGCACCAGGAAGGCCTTCACCGTCTCGCCACGGTACGCGTCCGGGACGCCGATCACCGCGCTCTCGGCGACCTCGGGAATCCCGGCGAGCACATCCTCGATCTCGTTGGGCGAGATGTTGAACCCGCCCGCGATGATGAGCTCCTTCTTCCGGTCGACGATCTCGAACCAGCCGGCGGCGTCCATCTGGGCGACGTCGCCGGTGAACAGCCATCCGTCGTCGCTCAGCACGGTCCTGGTGGCCTCCGGGTTCCCCCAGTACCCGGCGAACACCTGCGGGCCCCGGATGAGCAGTTCCCCGGGCTCCCCCAACGGCACTTCCCGCGTGTGGTCCTCCAAGTCGACGATCTTCGCTTCGGTGGACGGGAAGGGCAGGCCGATCCAGCCGGGGCGGAGCTCGCCGCGCAACGGACCGGCATGGGTCACCGGGGATGCCTCCGTCATGCCGTAGCCCTCGACGACCGGGGTGCCGGTCGCGCCCTCCCACTGCCGCTGCAGCTCACCGGGCAGCTTCATCGCGCCGGAGATGCACCCGCGGATCGAGGTCAGGTCGACGTTCTTCGACCGGGGATCGTCCAGCAGCGCCCGGTAGATCGGCGGCACTCCCGGGAAAATGGTCGGACGATGCCTGGCGATGGCGTCGAGCACCAGAGCCACGTCGAATTTCGGTACGAGCACAACGTGTGCGCCGATCAGCATTCCCACTGTCATGCACAATGTCAGCCCGTACGCGTGGAACATCGGCAGGAGGGCGAGGACGACCTCCCGCCCGGCCTGCGCGTCGGCGAACCACGCCCGGCACTGCACGGCATTGGCGACGAGATTACGGTGGGTCAGCATCGCGCCTTTGGCCGGACCGGTCGTCCCCGTCGTGTAGAGCAGGACCGCGACATCGGACATGGCCACCGGCGCCGACGTCCGTACCGGTGCGGCCCGGCCACTGCGGTACACGTCGAGGAAAGCGTGGGCGCGGGCGCCGGCGGGCAGCTCCGTCACGATTTCGGCGCGTTTCCGGCGGGCCGGCGGAATGGGCAGCCGCAGCAGCAACTGGTCTTTTTTCGGCAGAAAGTCGGGAATCGATGTGGAGATCACCTCGCGGACCATGGTCCGGCCGGAGCGGCGGGCCGCCTCCACCACCGCGTAGGCACGGTCCAGACACACCACGTACTCGGCCCCGCAGTCGGCAAGCTGGTGGGTCAGCTCGGTCTCGGTGTAGAGCGGGTTGGCCTCGGCCACGACCGCGCCCAGCCGCAGGACGGCGTAGAAAGCAATCACGTGCTGCGGACAGTTCGGCAGAATGAGCGCCACCCGGTCACCCGCGACGACGCCGAGCCTCGCCAGGCCACCGGCGAACGCGTCGACATACTCGCGAAGCCGACTATAGGTCAGCGTCGTCCCGAAGAAGGAGATCGCCGGGTTCGCGGGAAACTCCGCGACGGCGTTCTCGAACATCTGGCCCAGCGTGATATCGGGGATCTCGACCGCGATGGGGACGCCGTCAGCGTACGACGACTGCCACGGCCGGTCAGCATAGGTGCCGGTCTCGAGCGTGCCGGTCTCCCGCTCGGTTGTCGATCCACCTGGCATCGCGGACACCTTCCCTTGTCGGACTGCGGTTGGGCGTCATTCTGGCAAGGAAGTGGCAGGGAAACAGCTCCCGGGAGGGGCGATTTCCCGATCACCGTCACGCACGGCCCCCGTGGCCGTCGCCTCGGCGCCCATGACGGTATCCACCGCCGTATCCACGGCAGCAGTCCACAACGTATCGACAATATTGTCACGTTTTGCCACCGACCCGGCACCCCGCCGGACGGCTCGTGCC
>NZ_CEVIVD010000073.1:12770-23441 GCF_982290655.1 Protofrankia sp. CiP1_Cm_nod3 | reverse complement strand
CGGGGTTAAGTGCGTGCCAAGCCTCGATGAGGGGCGGGGCGATGACGGTGTCGATAACCTTGGGATCGTTCCAGTAGGTGGGATGCACCAGTGGGGTCCAGGACAACCAGCGGGGTCCGACCCGCATGATCTTTTCTTCGTGGACACGTGCTCGGTACTGGGCTCCCAGGGGGCGGAGGGGTACGCGATAACGTCGTCGCGGTCGACGACATTGACCCACCGGCCGGTCAGCCCTTGGTGATGGTTGTTCAGTTGGGGTGCGGGGACGGTGATCGGTGTGCCGAAGCTGCCGAAGCGTGACGCCCACAGTGCGAGCGGGCTGCCGAGGGTGAAGAAGAACGTGAGCGTCTCGCCGCGCCTCATGGGGCTTTTGTCTATTCGGCCCTTGATCTGGTTATCCACCAGCTTGAGGTCGGGCCCCCCGTTCTGGATGTCGTAGAAGTAGTTGCTGGCGACGACCGTGCCGAGGCTGTGGGCGATCACACACAGGGGTGCGTCATCACCGCATTCGGGATCGGCAGCCAGGTCGTGGAGGGTCTCGGCGAATCGCCCGTGGACGCGGTCGTAGAGTTCGCGGTCGTCATTGGTCGTCTGGTAGGAGACGGCGTCGCCGAGAAAATGCACGATCAGCCAGCGCAGCGTCGGGTAGTTGAGCCCGCCACCCCACGGCAGCCACGACAACCACGGCCGGAGCTGCGGCAGCTTGCTGTCCACGACCCGTCCTATGAGGTCGGCACCCAGCACTTTGCGTACCAGTAGACTTGCCGCCGCTGGGAGCAAGGCCAGATTGGAACCGGTGTTGATATCGGTGACCAGGCGGGTCAACTTGTTCATGTACTCCCAGGACAATGGCCCGAAGGACCGGGTGAACATCCGATCATGAACGTCTTCGAGTTCCTGCGCCCAGGATATTGGCCGGATGACCAGCGCGTCATCGGGATTGATGCCACGGCGCCGGAAGGAACGGCGGAGCAGGTTCGCGGCCTCGTCCGCAAAATGCGGATCGGAAATTTCAACGCCATGTATGAAGGCGACGGCCAGCCGGCGCGGGGCCGGCGCAGCGACGATGGTCATCAAAATCCTCCGGGGATATAAGGTGGATATGCGTAGACGTCCCAAAGCTGGTTGAAGCGGGCCAGGGTTCCAGAATCGCCTTTGATAATCTTGGTGAGGGCATGCTGCCGTCCGTCGAGTTGACACGGCAGCCGGTAGTGCATGCGGCGGCGGGTCGGGTCGGGCGTCTTCGTCGACGGACAGCTTGCTGCCAAGCGCGTCGGCGTGCATGGTGTCGGTACGCATGTGGGCCGGGCGGGTTCGGTGACGAATCGGTCAACATCGTCGAGGGTGATGACCAGCCGTACGGACAGCCGCTCACCACGGGCGTGCCCGACGTGGAAACCCTGTTCGCTGTCAGTTGTGCTGGCCGCGACGTAGTCTTTCATCTCCTCGGCGGACAACGGCGTGCTCGGTTCGGACCGCTCCCGTCCCCGCCCCGGGCCCGGTGGGTAGGGTGAGTCCAAGGGGATGCGCTGCTCGGCACGCCGGGCGTGCGTTGACGTCTCCCCACGGATGTTCGCCTCGTGCAACCGGTCGGCGTTGACATTGACTATGTAATGAACAGGCACCTTGGCGCGCAGCACCTTGACCGCGATGGGTCGGCGCTGTCCTGCCTCGGCCAACCCGTACATCACGACCGAACCGCCGAAACCCAAACTGATAATGACGTTCTGAATAATGTTCGACAGCAGCCGCTGAAGCAGCTTCTCGGGTCACCCTATCCCCTTGTGTGTCGATGTTGTCACTGCTGTCGCAGTCGACCCTTCCCTGTCACGGCCCGAACACACATCGATTCCCCGCGAATTTTTGGCGAACTGTCGAGTTACACATCAGAAATCACCTACATTAATTGCACTTCAAGGCAGCTCTGCGCTGAAGACGTGAAAAATCTCCGCGGAATAAAACGACGGTGATTCGCCAGCAAACCCGGATCCACTCCGCGTGCCGGAACAAATATAGCGCTTGCCGCGTGAGCAGCGTCCAGCTGCCGCGCATCAATGAACGATATATTTAATACATCTATGCAGTGAATTATCTCCGTTTAGCTGAGAATGCAGCCAAAGGTGGCAGTCGGGTCTGTTGCGTCTGCCGGGTCCTTGATCGGGCGATCGCGGTAGGGACCGCCCTTGAGGGCGGCACCCCCACAGATCCCACCCTACCCGCCAAGATGGGATGAGACAGGTAATTTGTACCATCTTGTGACTGGTAGGATTTTGTTAGATTCTTGATCGGCTGGTTGGAGGGTCGGGATCTTCGTCTGGTTGGCTGCTGGTCGTGACGCCGGAGGAGATGGCTGCGGTGCGTCCGGTCGTGGAGGAGTTCGCGGCGCGGATGTTCGTGGATCTGCCGCGCAGGGACCAGCGGGCGAAGGGCGAGCTCTACCTGCGTGGGCTGATGTTGGACGGGAAGCGCAAGAGCCTGGTGCCGATGGCCGAGCGGCTCGGGGTCGATCATCAGGGGTTGCAGCAGTTCCTGCGGAACTCGACCTGGGAGTACGGCGAGGTGCGCCGCCGGCTGGCCGGCTGGGCGGTCGAGTTCGTGCGGCCGGAGGCGCTGGTCGTCGACGGCACCGGCTTCCCGAAGGACGGTCCGGCCTCGCCGGGGGTGGCGCGGATGTACTGACACTGTTGGCGAATTCCTCGTCCGGCTCCGCGGGAAGAGAGAGCCGAGCGGTGTGATGGTGGTGTTGCCGGCTGGTCGTGGGGGGTGTCGCGGTGAGGTGATCGATGATGTCGTTGCACCCGGAGGTTCCCGGTGCGGTTCCTGCGCTGACCGTCGAGGTGGCCCGGGCTGCGTTCCCGGCCGGCTGCCCGATCATTCGGGTCCGTGATGCGCTGGGACCGGTGTTCCGCGATGAGGACTTCGCGGATCTGTTCCCCCGCAGAGGCCGGCCCGCCTGGCCGCCCGGTCAGCTGGCGATGGTCTCGGTTCTGCAGTTCCCGGAGGGGCTGTCGGATCGTCAGGCGGCCACGGCGGTACGCGACCGGATCGCGTGGAAGTACACGCTCGGCCTGGAACTGACCGATCCGGGCTTCGACTTCTCGGTGCTCAGTGAGTTCCGCGCTCGGCTGGTCGACGGCTCCGCCGAGCAGCGGGTGCTGACCCGGGTCCTTGATGTCTGCCGCGTCGCGGGACTGCTCGGTGATGGCGGCCCGGCCCGCACGGACTCCACCCATGTGCTGGCCGCGGTCCGCACACTCAACCGCCTGGAGCTGATCGGGGAGACCGTCCGGGCGGCGTTGAACGCCCTGGCCGTGGCGGCGGCGCGCTGGTTGGGGGCATGGATGCCCACCGAATGGCCCGACCGCTACGGCCACCGGGTGGAGAACTACCGGCTGCCGCAGCAGCCGGCGGAACGCGCGGCCTACGTCGAGACGGTCGACACCGACGATGCTCCGGCCTGGCTGGCGGAGGTGGAGGCCGTGCGGGTGCTGCGCGCGGTGTGGCAGCAGCAGTTCGACACCCGCGGGGGTGTCCTACGCTGGCGGGAGGCCGGCGAGCTTCCGCCGTCGACGGAACGCATCGCCTCGCCGTACGACGTCGAGTGCCGTTACGCGATCAAACGGTCGGCGTCCTGGACCGGCTACAAAAGCCACCTGACCGAGTCCTGCGGCCCGGACCGACCCCATGTGATCGTCAACGTGGAGACCACCGACGCCGCCCGCAGCGATCAGGGCACGGTCGAGCGCATCCACGACCGGCTCGCGGAACGCGAGCTGCTGCCCGACGAGCACCTGGTCGATACCGGCTACATGTCGGCCGAAGCCGTGCTGTCGCAAGCCCGCGACCACGGCGTGCGGTTGACCGGGCCGATGCCGCCGGACACGAGCTGGCAGGCCAGGCGAGGGCAGGGGTTTGACGTCTCCGCCTTCACGATCGACTGGCAGGGGCGTACCGCGACCTGCCCGCAGGGCGCTGTCGCCACCTCGTGGCACCCGCAGCTCGACAACCGAGGGCATGAAGTGATCCGGATCCGGTTCCCGGACGGGGCCTGCGCGAGGTGCCCGGTTCGCCGCAGCTGCACCCGCCGGGTCGACGAACCACGCGATCTGGTCGTCCGCGGGCAGGCCGAGCACGAGATGCTGCAGCAGGCCCGTCGTGAGCAGGCCACCGAGGAATGGAAGACGCACTTCCACCGCAGGGCGGGCGTCGAAGGAACGATCTCCCAGGCGGTTCGGGGACCCGGCATCAGACATGCCCGCTACCGCGACCTGGCCAAGATTCGTCTCCAGCAGCTCCTGAGCGCCGCAGCCATCAACCTCATCCGCGTCGATGCCTGGCTCTGCGGGGTGCCTCTGGCGGCAACCCGAACCTCATCCCTCGCCGCGCTCCCCGACGCCGCCTGACCGAATTCGCCAACAGTGTCTGTACTCGGGCACGTTGGGCAAGGTCGGTAGCTGCCAGGTCGGGGTGTCTGTGCACGCGGCCACGGACTGGGCGTCGGCGGCGCTGGACTGGCGGCTGTTCCTGCCCGCGAGCTGGGACGACACCGGCGTCGACGACCCGGCCGAGGCCGCCGCGGTCCGTGCCCGCCGGGCACGGGCGCAGATCCCCGACGCCGCGCGGCACCGGGAGAAGTGGCGCCTGGCACTCGACATGCTCGACGAGGCCCTCGGCTGGGATGTGCCCGCCCGGCCGGTGCTCGCGGACGCCGGCTACGGCGACTCGGCCGAGTTCCGCCAGGGCCTCACCGACCGGAACCTGGCCTACGTCGTCGGCGTGACCCCCACCGCGACCGCGCACCCGGCCGCCGCCGAACCGGTCCGACCGCCCTATTCCGGCAACGGCCGCCCACCGGTACCGGCCTACCCCGACCCGCCGTCGACGCTGAAGGCCCTGGTCCTGGCCACGGGCCGGCGCGCGGCGCGGTGGGTGACCTGGCGGCGCGGCACCCACCACGGCCCCGGCAACCCAACCGCGGCGATGCGCTCAAGGTTCGTCGCGCTGCGCGACAATACTCGCCGCGGCCTGAAGCCCGACCCGCTAGCCTCGCCTACAGAAGGGCCAGCCGGCAGCCACACTCGAACCGCCGCCCTCGCGCCTACCAGTGGCCAAGTGCCCCGGTGGGCGCGGGCCTGCCCACGTCACGTCGGGTTTTCCAGTCAGCCCCTGCGCCGGCCTGACCCTCTACGGAGTCCTCCGCATGCTCCAGAGCCTGCTCAACGTTTGGACCGGCGCCTGCCGCACCTGCCACCAACCCTACGATCCGTTACCCACAGCGCCGATCGCAGCGACCGGAGTTACCTAACAAAGTCCTACTGGTCGCCTGCGGCAGAAGACCTATCGACCAATCGGATTCGATCATCGAGTAATGTAGATGCCCTGGTCAGGGCCTACGGATGAGTTTCGGGCACTGGCAGGATGCATACAGTGCCAGCGGACCGCCAGGACGATCACCTCCGGAGGGGTCGGAACTCGCTGAACTCCGAGACTGGGACCATCGGTCGGACGTGGCGGCGGCGCATCACCCGATCATGCCGACTGCCGGGGTGGACCGTGGTCCGTGCAACAGACCCGGGCAGATGGGGACGGCTATCCATGTTCTGTGTTCGTTTAGTTACGTAGATGGGTACACCGGGGAGCGACTCGCTCGAAAGGGAAGGCGAAGGAAGGGGCTCTCATGGTCATGTACCGTTCGGGAACGATGCCGCACCGGCCGTTGCACTGCATCGTCCCACCCGACCTGCTGGCTCGGATCGTCCGCGAGGGCGAGACCGAGGAGGAGCGGGCGGCAGCGCTACGCACCCTGCAGTTGGACCACTCCTTCCGACTGGCCCGCGCCGAGACGGCCGCCCGTTCCAGGGGGTGGGCGGTCCGCCCGACCACGTTCGGCCGGCAGGGCGGCCGGCCGCAGCGCACCATCTACGACCAGCATCATCAGGAAATCCAGACGCTGGGTACCCCGGTACGGGGCGAAGGGCAACCGGCAACCGGTGACCCGGCGGTCGACGAAGCGTACGACGGCTTCGGCGCGACGTACGACTTCTACTGGCGAACCTTCGACCGTGACTCCATCGACGGCCAGGGGCAGCCGCTGCTCGGCGGGGTCCACTTCGGTCAGGATCATGACAACGCCTCCTACGACGCTGCCGGCTACATGTTCTTCGGTGACGGCGACGGCCGGTGGTTCACCCGCACGACGGCGGGGGTCGATGTGATCGCCCACGAACTCACCCACGGGGTCACCCGGCACGAGGCAAACCTGGCCTACAGCGGTCAGTCCGGTGCGCTCAACGAGTCCATCTCCGACGTCATGGGCAGTCTGGTCAAGCAGTACCGGTTGAGCCAGAAGGCCTCCGATGCCGACTGGCTGATCGGCGCGGACATCGTCGGCCCCGCGCTCAGGCCGGCGCTGCGGTCGTTGAAGGCACCCGGCACCACCAACCCGCACGACGACCAGCCGGCCGACATGAACCACTATGTCCTCACGCCCTCGGACGACGGCGGTGTGCACATCAACTCCGGCATCCCGAACCGGGCCTTCTACGTCGTCGCCGATACCCTCGGCGGTTTCGCCTGGGAAGCGCCGGGCGCCATCTGGTATGCCGCGCTGCGGGACCCCGAGCTCGACCGTCCTTCTCCCGAGTTCCGTACCTTCGCTCGGATCACCCTCCGCCAGGCGCAGCAGATATACGGTCCGACCAGCGACGAAGCCCAGGCGGTACGGGACGGCTGGGACGCGGTGAAGGTTCCACTGAACTAACAACACGGGGGTCCGCGGCCTGACCTGGCCTGACAGGGGCTCTCCCCCCGGGGCATCATCGAAGGGTGCGTGTGGAGTTCGAACGCAGCGGCGGCTTCGCAGGCCTGGTTCTGCATGCCGTCCTCGACACCAGCGAACTCGACCCGGAGCAGGCCGGGCAGGCCGAAGCCGCGCTGGACACCCTCGGCTGGGATCAGCCGGCAGCACCCCCCCAGGGGGCCGACCTCTACCAATACCGGTTCACCGTGACCGACGCCGCCGGCCGGCGGCGCTCAGCGGTCCTCCACGAACCGCAGGTACCTGCCGCGCTGCGTCCGCTGGTACGCGAACTCGTCGCCCGAGGCCGGTTCCCGTCCTGACAAGCGACTGCTCACCCTTATCCCGGCCGGTGAGGGTGTGGCCGAGCCGGGTGAAGATGCCCTCGTCGCGCCAGGCGGCGTAGGAGAAGGAGACGGTGGCGTGCGCCGGGAAGTCGTGGGGCAGGTATCGCCAGGGAACACCGGTGCGGTTGAGGTAGAGAATCGCGTTGAACACCTCGCGCAGGTCGACGCTGGCAGGCCGGCTGGTGGGTCGGTGGTCGAGCCGGGTTTTCTGCCAGGCGTGCAGGATCGGGGTGATCATCTCCCAGCGGGCGTCGGGCAGATCACTGGGATGGGTTTTCCGTGGGCTCATGACGGAGGTTTCTCCCTGGCCGGGGCGGCGGTAAACCAGCGGGCCGGGAACTGCCTCACTCTGGCAGAAGAGGGACTTTCACCGCATCGGTAAACCAGACAGACAGTCGCATCTCCGCTCTTAACGACCCTCGTGCTCAAGGCCATGGAATGCGCGAATCAACCTTTACTACGCGAAAGCCATAAAAGCCGCGGCCAGCATAAACGATTTATTCCCACTGAAACCGCGTAAACATCCACTCGGAGGATGTTTCGTTGCGAGGAAACGCGGTTTCGGCAATAGCAAGATCGCTTCTTGTTGATCCTTGTTGGTCTTCTTCAGCAGCGAACCACCCGGCGATGCGATATGTGGACGCAAACTGGGAATAATCGTGCAGAGACCTCTACGGAGGACCCGAATAGTCGGATAGATATTAGGAGTGCATGCGACATGTCGCGTTTCGCCGACATCTCCACACACAACGCGTCTTTCGACGCCGACGTCTACAAGGACGCCGGGCACGAGCTAATCGTCATCAAGGCGACCGAGGGGGCCACGCATACCAGTGAACGGTGGGAGGGGTGGGTTAAGGACGCTCGCCACACCGGGCTACGCGTCGGCCACTACCATTTCGCCACCACACGGGACGTCGCGGACCAGGCGGCACATTTCCTGAACGTGGTGAACCGAAACTACCACCCCGACGACATCCTGATCCTCGACCTGGAACAGGCCGCGATCCCGGCGCGTCGACGTGGTGACCTCGCCCGCGACTTCCTCGGCAAGATAGACCATATGTCCGGCGAGAAGTGGCTGTACTCCGGCAAATTTTTCCTCCAGGAGGGGAGAGTATCCTACTTCGGGGTACCGCTGTGGCTGCCCTCGTATACCAGTACGTGGCGGGACAGTCTGCTCCCCCACGGGTGGGACAAAGAGACGCTGGTGGCGTGGCAGTTCACGGCCACGGCCACGGTGCCGGGCGTCGGGAAGGCCGCCGGGGGGGTGGACTACAGCGAGTGGTACCCGACCACGCCGCAGCCCGGCAATCGTTTCGCCGGGTACCCGGCCCTCCGCCGGGGCGACCAGGACTCGCACCGCACCGGCACCTTCCCTGACCGGGGGACGCCCGTGCAGACCCTCCAGAACGCCTTGAATATCGTGTTGGGATGGGAGGGGGGCCACCCGTCCAGGCTGGCCCCGGACGGCGATTTCGGGCCGGCGACGTATGAGGGCGTGGTGCACTACCAGGGACAGCGTGGGCTGGCGGCCGACGGGGTGGTCGGCACCCGGACCTGGTCCCGCCTGGACTCCGATCTCGACATGATCGGACGGTGACCACGACGGAAGGACAAACAAATCTGTTGAACTCCGAGTCACACCTATTGTCGCTCCATGCGATCGAAAAATCTGCGATCCAGACTTCTGCCCGCCTGCGATTCTTCAGAGCCTTTTGAGTCGTAGGCATGGAGACGCGGATGGGTTTGTAGGGGCTGGGATGGGGGATACAGGAGTTAGGTCGACTCGTGCTGCGGCGGCCTAGGCAGTGGAATTGAGGCGAGGAGTCTCCCGCCGAGGGCGACGACGTGTGGCTGACAATACGTCTAATCACGCGAAAGAGCGGAGCCGGCACCATCAGGACCCGGCCGACGCAAATCTCCCGTCGAAGGCAGGACGGAGAATCTAATCTTACGAAAGGAATGACTACCATGGCAACACGCGTGGCCAGCGGCATCATCGTGGGGGCGGGGAACAGCGCGAGCCTGTTCTGGGACAACATGCCCAGTGGTCAGGTGAGGACGTTCACGGCCTACCCGAAGAACCCGGAGGTCCCGTTCGATTCGCAGGCCGAGATCACAGATGTCTTCCACCTGCTCAAGGGTGCCAACCACCCTGACGTCAAGGGTGAAATCCAGCTGAACGTCACCATCACCAACAAGGCCGGCGGGCCATGGGGGCCGTCCGTCGCGGCTCCGTTTCTGGCCTACGACCTGTACATGACCACATCCTGACGTCTCGCTCGTGCGGATCGCCCGCCTTACGCTGGTGTCCACGCCCGTCACCGGAATCGATCCGCCGGACGGCCCGATAAGGAGCCGGATGGCCCAGGACACCAGATCCACCATCGGAAAGGAAACTGAGTCCATGCAGGTAAACATCGTCTACGATCTCTCGGGTGAGATCAGGTCAGTTGCGGTCGCGTCCCCGGAGGTAGCCGATATTCACCAGCTCGAGGTCCGCGCGACGGCCAGCGGCGACCGTGTGACGACGGTGGATCGACCTGACGTTGCCGCCGAGCGCGTACACGACCATCTCGCGGCGCTCGTCAGGGAAAACCTGGTCGACCCCGCAACGGGCACGCTGGTCTCCCGGTAGGTCCGCGCACCGAGGTCGTCCAACGGACCACGATGGCCCCGGGCGCGGGCTGGTGCGCCGCGTGGCCGGGGCCATCGTGGGTGGGCCCCGCACGGCCGAAGGGGCCGGCATCAGTGGGGCACTGTCGCGTTCCGAAGAGACGGGGCATACCGGCCGACCACGGTGACCGTCGGTCAGACCGCGGCGGCGAGTTCGGTGAATGCGGCGGCCAGCCACCGCCTCGGGTTGGTGTCGACGGCGAGCTCGTAACGGCCGCAGCGGATGTTCTGGATGAGGGCGTGCCCGGTGCTGATCGTCTGGACGGACCGCAGCCGTTTCAGACCGCGCGTCGGCCGGAGCCAGGCTTTGAGCCGGCCGTGGTCGGCTTCGATGCGGTTGTTCTCCCGCGCGGCGACGACGTGGCAGGCCGCAAGATGCATCGTGCCCAGCAGGGCGATGACGGAGAGATCGACTGCAGGGGCGGGGGTTCAGCGGGGCGATATAGGCAGGCACGCCGAGCCTGATGCCCAGCGCCCAGACGTTACCCAGCCCGAACAGGAAACTCAGGGCAACGACAGCGGTGGTCAGGGTAGTTACCGCGTGGAGCGTGGTCTGCTGGTCGTCGCGATGAGGTGGAGACACAGGCGCCGCGGCAGTCGCTGGCACAGTGATCGTGTCTGGCTGGATTTCGCTGGCTTGAATGGCCGGCGTGTGGGCGCAGGTCATCGGGGCACCTCACACCGCCGGGCGGGAACCGACGCCGAGTTCGCCGACTACCTGCTCCGGATCCGCACCGGCCACAAGAACCGCCCCGCATTTCAGGACGAACTGAGCAGGGCTGGCCTTCCCTGACACCCAACTCCCCGTCTCGCGTCGGCTACAACCTCCGAGGGAGGAGGGACGTCGGC
>NZ_CEVIVD010000073.1:0-12745 GCF_982290655.1 Protofrankia sp. CiP1_Cm_nod3 | reverse complement strand
ACAGGATCGTGGACTCCACTCCCCAACCGGAGGATTATCTGGCGGCGATCTGACTGAAGTGGCGAAGGCCGCATCTGTCGACCGCCGGCCCGGCTCGCCCATCTCCATGCCCCTTACCTGCCACGGTCGCTTGCCGCCGCATCGCGGCTACAGATCGCCCGCCGGCAGCCGGAACGTCGACGACACCCCGCAACGACCTGGGCCACGGCGGTTGGGGATGTTCGGAGCGCGCCGCCGACGGCGCGCAGCAGGCCGGATGCACTGTTGCGCCAGGAGCAGGAGGAGAAGCAGCGCGGCCAGGCCCAGACAGGTGGCGGCGAACGGCGCCGAGGAGGTCATCCAGCCCGGTCTGGTGAGCATGACCGCCATACCCGCCGCCACCGACGCATGCCCGACCTCGGTGGGGACGAACTGCCGCACCCGGCCGCGAAGCGCGTGGATCAGCCGGCAGAGGTGGGCCAGCGCGACCGTGGCAGTGGCCATACATGCCGCGACGGTGACCGGACAGGTGCGCGGCGCGCACCGTCTGCCCATGCTGGTGCATCACCCGACTTCCCGTCTCCTCCCGCGTCCGCGGTCACGCCGGCACCGGTCGAGGTGCACGCCGGTGGCCCCTCACGTGTGTGCTCAGCCCACCCTGGTGGCGAGTTCCGCGTCGACCAGCGCGCTGATCCTGCCCGCGTGGGCCTCCTCGACGATGACCTGGAGCTGTTCGGCGCTCATCTGGATGCGCTGGCCGAAGTCGTCGGTCAGGACGATGCGCCGGTCCGCCGTCGCGTCATGGTCGACGAACAGCTCCGGGCAGCCGCAGCTGCACTTGCCGCAGAAGGTCAGGACATGACACGGTGTTACAGACTCGGCCATAACCGCCCCTATGGGAACGGAAAGAGAGCGAGTCGCTACAATTCTAAAGATTGTTTCCAATGGTTGCCTGGGATTCCGGTAAAGCCGGGGCAGCCGACCGTGATGACTCTTTCCGTTCCGGACGGCCGGATGACGATCCGGCCTAGGTCGGCCGGTCGTGCGGACCTCACCGCCCCGTGCGCAGCGTCGGCGCGGTCTCTGACAGTGGCCGTGATGTCGCAGATCTGATTGTCGAAGCTGGCGGGAACCACGCACTGCCGCCCGGACGACTGATAGGGCATCGGGCGGACAAGTAGGACAAGCAGGGGTGGTTATGACCGGCAGGCGCTGGTGGGTGGGTGCGGGGGTCGCGACGATGGCGATGGCCTCGTCGATGCTGTCCCTGTATGCGCTGAGCGCGCTCGCACCCTTCCTAGTTGATGATCTCGGTCTGTCGCGGGCAGGGATCGGGGGGCTGGTGACGGTGACGTTTGCGGTCGCTGCTGCGTTGTCTGTGGTCGCCGGTCACCTGGTCGACATCACAGGGCCTCGGTGGGGGTTGATGGTCCTGGCGGCGACGGTCGCGGTGGCGCTGGTGGGTGTGTCGTTCGCCGGTTCCTACGGTGTCCTGCTCGCCGTTCTGGCGATCGTGGGTATCGGGCAGGCTCTGGCGAATCCCGCCACGAATGTGCTGCTAGCACGCGTGGTTCCCCCGCCTCGGCGGGCACTGGCGGTCGGGGTCAAGCAGTCAGGGGTCCAACTGTCGGCGTTCGGCGCCGGGCTGCTGCTGCCGGCTGTGGCGGGCGCGATCGGCTGGCGGGCCGGGTTGCGGTGCGCGGCGATCGTCCCGATCACCCTGCTGGCGGCGGTCTGGTGGACGGTGGCGGCGGGCAACCGTCCGGCGTCCGGAGCAGCCACACCGGGAACCGGACGCGGTTCGGGGTGGCGCTGGTCGCGGCCGTCGAGATGGCTGGCCTGGCTGATGGTGTACTCGCTGCTGCTCGGCACCGCCCTGGCGGCCGTGAACACCTACCTGCCGCTGTACGCGTCGCAGCGGCTCGGCCTGGACGAGCGGGTGTCCGGGGCGGTCCTCGCCGCCTTCGGGGTGTCCGGGCTGTTCGCGCGGGTCGTCTGGACGAGGTGGGCGGACCGGATGTCGGAGGTGACCATGGCCCTGGGGGCGCTGTCCGCCGCCGCGGCCGCGTGCACGCTGGTCGTCTGGGCGGCAGCGCCTACCTGGTCGGTCCTGGTCTGGGTGGGCGCGGTCGGTATCGGGGGGACGGCTACCGGAGCCAACGCGGTGTCGATGCTGGCGGTGGTCCGTCGCGGCGGCGCCACGGGACATGCGTCCGGGCTGGTCTCGCTGGGTTTCTTCAGCGGTTTCGTGCTGGGGCCGACGGCCTTCGGTCTGCTCGCCGACTCGGCCGGGTACGGCTGGGCCTGGCAGGCGGTGGCACTGGTGTTCGCCGGGTCCGCCGTTCTGGCGCCGTTCATCGCGGGACAGGCCGAGCTACGGCCGGCGAGCGCATCGTGACCGAGTTCGACGACGCCCTCGCAGTGTTGATCGCCCGTGTGGGTGTCATCGAGGCCAGTGTCGGGGAGAGGTTCCCCTTGTATTGCGATCCGCATACGGAGGTCTGGACGACCACCCGGCGTGGTTCATGGACCGGCGGTTTCTGGGTCGGTCTGCTGTGGATCCGGGCCGCCTATTCAGGGAAACTGGCCGATCGTGATGTGGCCCGGCGCTGGACGGCGCGGTTGCCGCCCCGAGCCGGTGATGACACCGTGACGCGCGCGATGACGTTCTGGCACGGGGCGGGTACCGGTCATCTGCTGTGTGGTGACCCCGAGGCGGCCCGGGTGGCGATGGTCGGGGCTGCCTCGCTCGTCGCCGCCGTCCACCCCCGCTGGGGCCTGGTACCGGTCGGGTCCGCCTTCGGGGGGCCGTGCGAGCCGAGAGCCGGCATCGACGCGCTTCGCGGCGGTGGTCGCCCTGCTGTGCTGGCATGCTGATCGGTCCGGGAGCGGTGACCGGCTGCGGGCGCGGGCCGTCCGGCACGCGACGCGGCATATCGACCTGCTCGTGGGACCGGACGGGCAGGTCACCCCGGAAACGCCGCTTGCGGCAGACGGCCGGCCGACGGGTAAAGGGGGCGCACCGGCCGGGGTGTGGTCCCGTGGCCAGGCCTGGGGGATGCTCGGCTGCGCAGCCGCCGTGAGCAGGCTCGGCCCATCGTTTCGTGACGCCGCCCTCCTGACCGCCAACTGGTGGCTGGACCGGATGAGCGGCCGCCTGATACCACCAGCGGTCATCCCTGCCCGGCACGTCCATACAGATCCGGACGCTCATGTCACACCGGGCGTCCCGCTGGACACCTCCGCCGCCGCGATCGCCGCCGCCGCGTTGTGGACCCTCAGTGGCCTGCAGACGCCAGGTGCCGCGGATTACCGGCAGGCAGCGGTCGACACCACGCGCGTCCTGGTCGCGGATCATCTGACGCGGACCGGTGTCCTGGGACAGGGCTGTTACGATCTTGGCGCTGGTGTGGCCCCGTCCCATGAGGTCATCTGGGGCACCTATTTTCTCACCGCTGTTCTGCTGACGCTGTGCGGTCACGCGCCGACGCCTCCTTGGTAGCCTGCCAGCAGGCGCCGGGCGACCGTTGTGATGTGCACTTCGTCGGGGCCGTCCAGGATGCGGGCCGCTCGGGCGGTCCGGTGCAACAACGCCAGCGGGGTGTCGTCGGTAAGGCCTTCAGCGCCGTGAACCTGGATCGCGCGGTCCACCACAGCGGCGAAAGCCCGGGCAGTGATGACCTTGGCTGTTCCCACCGCCACCCGCGCGTCACCCCCGGTGATCAAGGCGGCCACCGCCGCCCGGGTCAGCGCACGTGCGGCGGCGAGCTCGGCATGGCTGTCGAAGACATACCCCTGCAGGAGCTGCTTGTCAGCGAGTGGCCCGCCGTGGGCGCGCCGGGCGTGGAGGCGGCGGCACAGCAGATCGAAAGCTCTCTGTGTCTGCCCCAGCCAGCGCAGACACCGCAAGGTACGCCCCAACGCGAGTCGTTCGCCGATCATCGCCAGGCCACGTCCACGCGCGCCGAGTAGATGGTCGGCGGGGACGTGGACGTCGTCGAGGGCGATTTCGTACTGGCCGCCGGCCCCGAGTACCGGGACTTCCCGGACGATCCGGTAGCCCGCTGTGTCGGTCGGTACCACGAGTAGGGAGAACGCGTGCCGGTCGGCCGCGTCAGGTTCGGTCCGGCACACCACGGTGGTGAACGTCGCCGCGGCGGCCCGGGACGTGAACCACTTCCGGCCGTTGATCGTCCAATGGGTGTCGTCGCGGGTCGCGCTGGTCGTCACAGAGGTTGGATCAGACCCCGCGGCGCCCGGTTCGGTCATGGCGAAGCTCGGGACGGCGTCGCCGGCAAGCATCGTCGGCAGGTAACGTTCGCGGACGGCCGGGCTGGCGTACCGCTGAAGCATGGTGACGTCGACAAGCAGCTCGGAGCCGACCGCCGCCGGGCCGAAGTCCGACGCGCCTTCGATCTCGGCGATGCCCGCGTAGTCAGCAAGATCCAGCCCCCCGCCGCCGAGCGACACCGGCAGCGGTAACGCCCATACGCCGGCCTGCCGCGCGCGCTGCCGCAGCGATCGCATGAGCTCATCGGCGGCCGGCCCGCCCCGTGCCAGCACGGGTTCGGCGGGCAGAACATCGCTTCGAAGAAAAGCCCGAACACGTTCGGCCAGTACCTCAAGGTCCCTCATCCCCGGCTCCCTGCGGTTGACGCCATCACGGTGTACCAACGCAACTTTCGCCTGGCGGGAACCGGACGCGCACAGCGTCCGACTACCGGCATGTGGCAGGAAACACGGTGGCCGTGGGGGTATTCGGTGTGTGATGGTGAGTAGCGGACCGGCGGCACGGCACCACCGGTCCGTCTCTGTTCCGCTGGCGGGCATGACGGCGCGCGGTGCGACAGCTGGCGCTGTCGAGCGGCTGGTCGCGCGGCATCTGCGCCAGCTGGGAGCAGTCGTCGAGCCGGGCGCCGAACCGATCGGCGCCGGATCAACGAACGCCGGATCAACGGCGGTGCTCTGCCCGGGGCTGCCGGTGCTGCGCTGCGGTGTCGACTGGAGCAACCATGCTGGCGTACGTCTGGACGAGGGGACGATCCAGGCCGCCTACGGCCTGATGGCCGTGCACGGCCGCGCCTACGGTGCGCCGCGGCGGCTCCTGCTCGACTACGCAAGTGCCGCGGCCGGTGTGATCGCCACCCAGGGGGTGCTCGCCGCGCTGCTCGCCGGTCTTCGGGGCACCCCGGTCGAGGCGGTAACCGTGTCCGTGGCAGGCGCTGCGTTGGTGACCGTCTCGCAGTACCTGGCGGCCGGGAGCGCCGTGGACCCCGACCATGGCGAGCCCGACCCGACCGCCGGGATGCCGCCCCCGTTCGTCTCCGCCGACAGGATCCGATTCGAACTGGAGACCCTGGATCCGCAGCCGTGGCATCGGATGTGGTCCACGCTGGGCGTGGACCCGCGGCTGGTCGCGCGTGGCTGGCGGGCGTTCGTTCTGCGGTACGCCACCGCCGCCGCCCCTCTGCCGGCCGAACTGCACGCCGCGGCCCGAGCGTACGCCTACGACCAGCTCCATCACATGGCCACGACGGCGGGAATGGCGATCGTGCCGCTACGCAGCCACGAGCAGCGGACGGCGGACTTCGCCCCGTCCGGTCGGGTCGATCCGCCGTGGACCATCCGCGCATGTGACGCGCCCGCACCGGCGCGACAGCCGCAACCGGCCGCCGCGGACTCGTCTGCGGCCGTTGCGGACCTGCCTCTAGCCGGGATCACCGTCGTCGAGGCGGGCCGCCGCGTCCAGGGGCCGCTGGCTGGCCACCTCCTCGGCATGCTCGGCGCCAAGGTGATCCGAGTGGAGCCGGCCGGGGGCGATCCGCTACGCGGGATGTCGCCGATGGTCGGTGACTGCTCGGCCCGGTTCCTGGCCCTGAACCGGCACAAGCACGTCATCGAGGTCGATCTACGGTCACCGGCCGGTCGGGCGACCCTGCGGGACGCCGTGCTGGGCGCCGACGTGTTCGTACACAACTGGGCCCCGGGCAAGGCGGCGGACCTCGGCCTGGACGCGGCCGATTTCACCGGCGTCCATCCCGGCCTGGTCTACGCCTACGCCTCCGGGTGGGGGGATGTGCCGGTTGCCGGCTCGCCCCCCGGAACGGACTTCATGGTCCAGGCCTACGCCGGGTTCGGTGAGCAGCTGACCGCCCCGGATGAGCCACCGGCCGGTTCGCTGATGACCCTGCTCGACGTCCTCGGCGGCCTGATCACCACCGAAGGGATCCTGGCCGGGTTGATCGCCCGGGCACGCACGGGCCGGGGCCAGCGGGTCGACACCGATCTGCTGTCGGCGGCTGGGGTGCTGCAGGCACCGCTGATCGAGTCCGGCGGGACGCCGCAGCGGGCGTCCGACCCGCTGGACGCCCCGCTGCCGGTGGCGGACGGACATGTGATGGTCGCCGCCGGCAGCCGTGGTGACGTTCTCACCCGGGCCGTCGGAACCGCCGACCCTGACGCGGCCGTGCGGGCGTTACGCCGGAGGACCGCCGACGAGGCGCTGACCCTGCTGCGCGCGACCGGCGGCACCGCGGTGCGGGTCTGCCCGGAGCCCGGGCTGCTCGCCGCCGATCCGGCGGCCCTGCCACTGATCGAGATTGACGGCTGCGCCTTCGTCCGCCCGCCGTGGAGGTTCACGCGATGACCGCCCTGGAATCGACTGCTGTGGAACCCACCGTCCTACCGGTGCGCGATCTCGTCCCGCCCGTGCTGCGCGCATGGTGGGGATACGCCGGCTTCTACCCGGGCCGGGACCTGTATGCGCTGTTCACCGAGAATGCCCAGCGGCATCCGGACCGGGTGGCCGTCGTCGACGACGACGGCGAGACGACCTACACCGAGCTGGCCGAGCGGGCTGCCCGTCTGGCCGGGGCGTTCGAGCAGGCCGGTATCCGGTCCGGTGAGACGATCGCCGTCCAGCTCCCGAACGGATGGCGCCCGGTCGTCACCGATCTCGCGGCCGCCGCCGTCGGAGCGGTCGTTTTGGCCTATCCGGTGGGGCGGGGCCGCCGGGACACCCGTGCTCTGCTCGCCCGCTCCCGGGCGGTCGTGGCGGTGGTGCCCCACTGCCACGGGGGAGTCGCCTACGCGGACACGCTGCACACACTGCGCGGCGATCTGCCCCATCTGCGAACCGTGATCGTGTCCGGTTCCGGTGCCCCGGACAGCCTGGAAGAGTTGATCGGTTCCGGTCCGCCGCTGACCCGCCGGAGGCCGGTCGACCCGGCCGCGCCGGCTCGCATCCTGGTCTCCTCCGGGTCGGAGGCCGCACCGAAAATGATCGTATATTCGCATGACGCGCTGGCCGGCGGACGCGGGGCCTTCATCGGTTCCCTGCACAACGCGACAACGCCGATGCGCAACTTCTTCATGGTGCCGTTGGCGTCGTCGTTCGGCTCCTCGGGCTCCGCGGTGACCATCGCCCGGTACGGCGGCAGTCTGATCGTCTGTTCCCGCTTCGACGCCGGCCGCGCGCTGGACGTCATCGACACGCACCGCCCACACCTGGTGTTCGGAGTGCCGGCGATGTTTGCGATGATGCTCGACCATCCGGCGATCAGCCGGATCGACACGTCATCGCTGCGGGCGGTCGTCGCGGGCGGCTCCCGGGTGGACCCGGCCACCGTGGACGCCTGCCGGGCGGCGTTCGGGTGCGGGTTCGTCAACTGCTACGGCTCCGCGGACGGCGTCAACTGCACCACCGATCCGGATAACCCACCCGTTGAGGTGCATTCCGCCGTCGGCCGGCCCAACCCCGCGGTCGCCGCGATCCGGGTCGTCGACGCGGACGGCCGGGACGTGCCCACCGGTGAGGTGGGGGAAATCTGGGGACTGGGCCCGATGAGCCCACTCTGCTATGTCGACCCGGACTTCGACGGCCGTTACCGCACCGGCGACGGCTGGGTGCGCACCGGTGATCTCGGACGTGTCGACCAGGAGGGTTTCCTGCATGTCGTCGGACGCCGTAACGAGATCGTCATCCGGGGCGGACGGAACATCAGCCCCGTGGAGGTCGAGTTGCTCCTCGCCCAGCACCCCGCCGTCCGCCAGGTGGCCTGCGTCGGCGTCCCCGACCGGATCATGGGTGAACGGCTGGCTGCCTGCGTGACCACCAAGGACGCAGCCGCCACGCCCACCCTCGCCGACCTGACGGCCTACCTGACCGGGGTACACGGTCTGGAGCCGACCAAACTGCCCGAGAGCCTGCATATCCTCGACGAGCTGCCGCTGTCCGCCGCCGGGAAGATCGACAAGAGGTGGCTGCGGGAGCGGATCACCGTCGGCGAACCGACGTGAACGCCACCGAGATCCGCTTCGATCGGGTGACCTGCCGGTACGGCCGGCGTACCGCCGTCGACCAGGTGCTGCTGGACGTCGCCGCCGGGGAGCACGTCGCCCTGACCGGCGCGAACGGGTCGGGCAAGACCACCTTGCTGCGCGCGGCGCTGGGCCTGCATCCTCTCGCCGGCGGTTCGATGACCGTCGGGGGTGTCGCCGCCCGTACCCGCGCGCAGTGGGCGTCACGCCGCCGGCAGGTCGCCTGGGTGCCACAACGCCTCTCTGCCGGCCGGTTCCCGCTGCTGGTCGACGAGCTGCTCGACAGCGGCGGGCATGCGCTGGCGGCCCGGGACGCCGCCGCCCGCCTAGGCGTGGCCGGGCTCGGTCGCCGTCCGTTGCACACCCTCTCCGGCGGACAGCTGCAGCGGGTCTTTCTCAGCAGGGCCCTGGGCGCGGTGGCCGCCGGGGCGCAGGCGTTGCTGGCCGACGAGCCCACCGCGGCACTCGACTTCGACGGCCAGGAACGGATCGCCCGGATGCTCACCGGATTGCCGGTCACGGTGGTGGTCGTCAGCCACGACCGGGCGATGGCCCGGGCGTGCGACCGGGTCGCCGAGATGGCCGCCGGCCGGCTCCGGGTGATCTGACGTGGAGCGGTTTGTCGACCTGCTCGCCCTGCCCGCTGTCCAACGCGGCGGTATCGGACTGTTGATCGCTGCCGTCGCGCTGCCGATCGTCGGGGTGTTCATCGTCGGGCTGGACATCGTCGCCGTCCGGTTCGCCGTCATGCACGTGGCCCTGCTGGGGATCGCGGTCGGTCTGCTCACCGGGGCCGACCCGATGCTGTGCGGGCTGGTCGCCTGCGCACTGGCGGGTGCCGGGGTGGCTCCGCTCGCCCGACGGCCGGCTGGTCTGCCCGGCGCGATGGGCCTGCTGATGACGTTCGCCATCGCCGGCGCCCTGCTGGTGCTGTCGATCTCCGGGGTCAACGCCACCGGTGCGTTCGAGCTGCTGTGGGGCTCGATCCTGGCGACCCGCACCGTCGACCTGGTCGTACTCGGCGTCCTCGCTGTCGCCATCCACCTTCTCTACTGGGGCTATCGGCGGCAGCTCGCGCTGTTGCTGTTCGACCGGGAACTGGCGCTGTGTTCGGGCGTGCCGGCGGGCGCGCTGATGCTCGCCCTCCTGGCCGTGGTCTCGGTTGCGATCGGCGCGGCGATCCGGCTCACCGGCGCGTTGCTCGTCGATGCGCTGACCATCCTGCCCGCCCTCGCAGCCCGCAACCTCGGCCGCTCCCTGCGGTCGATGGTGGTCTGGTCGGTCGTTTTCGGATTGCTCGGCAACACCGCGGGATTCGCCGTAGCGCTGGCGGTCGATCAACCTCCCGGTCCGGTTCTCGTGCTCGTGGCCGGTGCCCTGACCTTGTTCACCTATCTGATTCCCGAAGGAGTAACGGATGCGCTTTTTGCGCGCCGCCGTACTGACCGCTCTGACCGCGATGCTGTCGCTGTCGACGATCGCGTGTGGCAGTACTAACACGCCCGCCGCCCCGGACACGGCCGCGACGGCATCACCGGCTGGCGGGCCGCGCGTGGTCGCCTCGACCAGCTGGGTCGGTGCCCTGGCGAAAGCGGCCGGGGCCAGCAACATCGCGGTCATCGCGCCCGCGAGCGTCCAGCATCCACCGGACTACGAACCCACACCCAGTGATCTCGTCAAGGTCGCGGGCGCCGACTACGTCCTGTACGCCGCATTCGACGGTTTCGCCGCCAAGCTCAAAGACGCGGCCGGCGGGCGGGGCAGGCTCGTACAGGTCGAGCTGGAGAACACCCCTGAAAAGATCAGATCCGAGGTGACCCGGCTCGGCGCCGTGTTCGGTACCTCCACAGCGGCCACGGCGTGGCTGTCGACGTTCGACACCGAGTACGCCGCCCTGTCGGGCAAGGTCAAGGCAGTGGTACCGACGCCGGCACCGACCGCGGTGGCCCACCTGTTCATGGCCTACTGGGGCGGATTCGCCGGACTGCCCGTCGTCGCCACCTACGGCCCCCAGCCAGTATCACCCGGGCAGCTCGCCGATCTGGCCGCGAAGAAACCCGCGCTGGTGCTGGCCAACGCCCACCTGCCAGGCGCCAACCCGGACATCCCTGGGGCGACCACGGTGGACATCGTCAACTATCCGAAGGCCGACCTCGACCTGCTCGGTGTCTTCCGGACGAACACCGACAGCCTCATTGCGGCACTGACCCGCCACTGACGAGGCTATACGCAGGCGCCGGACAGGGGGAGATACGCCGATCGATTGCTGGTCGACGCGCCTTCCCCTGCCAGCCAGGACGCACAGAAGACACAGAAAGAGAGGTACGGAGAGGTAGAGCACCCTAGTGACCGGCGTGCTGAGCGCCGGCGGTGAACCGGCCGGGCCCGGTCGTGCGATCCGGCCCGCCCAGGTCGCGATGCCCGGCCTTCCCGACCGGCTCCCGTCAGCCGACTCCCGTTGCCGACTCGTCCCCGCCGACCGCGCGTATCAGTTCCTCGCGCGCCCGGGCCACCCGTGAGCGGATCGTGCCTACCGGGCATCCGCACACCTGCGCGGCCTCGGCGTAGGCCAGACCCAACACCTGGGTCAGAACCAGCGCCTCACGACGGTCGGCATCGAGGGTCTCCAGCAGCAGGTTGAGCTCGACGATCTCCTCAAAACCGACCGCTGCCCGACGTTCCGCGGCCTGCTTCGCCTCGGCGGCCCGGACCCAGTCCACGCCGGCCGACTGCCGCGGCCGGACTTGCGCCATCCGAACCTGGTCGATCACTACCCGTCGGGCGATCGACAGCAACCAGGTACGCGCCGAGGAACGGGCGGCGAAGCGGGGCAGGCTTCCCAACGCCCGCATGTAGGTTTCCTGCGTGAGATCATCGGCGGTCTGAGGGTCGGCGAGGTGCGCCACGAAACGCCAGACGTCCCGCTGCGTGCCCCGGATGAAGTTCTCCAAAGCGACCCGGTCACCACGGCCGGCGCGTAACGCCCATGCCGTCAGCTCTGCATCGTCCGGGCGGCTCACAGTTTCCGCAGCGTACCCGCCCGGCCCCTGTAGGACCCGAAGTTCACGCACCGTCCATGCCCCGGCACAGATTCACCGTCGTCCGGTGACGTCTTTGACGTGCGTCGGGAACCCGGCGGGGGAAGCGCGCGACTATTAGCAGATGGACTGCAGTACCTGCCGCGAAGCGGTCTCCGCCCGGATCGACGGAGAGAATGAGCCCCGTCCCTCCGTGGAGGTCGACGCCCATCTGGCCGGTTGCGCGCAGTGCCGCGCCTGGCAGAACGCGGCTATTGCGTTGAACCGGCCGCTACGGGTGCACGAGGTATCGCCCACTCCGGACGTGGTCGACGCCGTCATGGCCAGTGCCTCCACGCCCCGCGCCCGCGGGACCCTCCTGCGGATCGCTCTCGCCGGCGTCGCGGTCATCCAGCTCATCATCGGTCTCAGTCAACTGCTGGACGGGGAGGGGGCCGGCGCAGGAGATCACGCCGCGCATGGGCATCTGTCGTCGGCCCATCTGTTCAACGAAAGCGCGGCATGGAATCTCGCGCTGGGGGTCGGCATGCTGTGGGCCGCCGTACACTCACGGCGCGCGGTAGGTCTGCTTCCCGCTGTGTGTGGTTTTGTCGTGGTCCTCACCGCCCTGTCCGTCCATGACCTTGCCGTGGGCGCCGCGCCGTGGAGCCGCCTGCTGACACACCTACCGCTCGCCGCGGGCCTGGCCCTGCTCTATCTCGTTGACCGCGACGAATGCCGCAGCGGAAGCCCCCTTCCAGATCATCCTTCGGCCCGGCCGGACACCGACGATGGGGAACCAGGGCATCAAGGAAGCGAGCGGGTCCGCCGAGAGGACCAACCCGGCCATCCGCCGCTGCGCTCAGTGAGTCGCCATCGCGCCGCCTGACAGAGGATCCACGCGCCGGATATCCCGGACACCGGCGTGAACCGCTGTTCTACGACCATCCATCCCACGGGCAGCCGTGTCTACACGCCCACCCGCCACCGCATCCGTCGCGGGCTATACGGGGCTGCGCAGGGCATTGAGAACGTCCCGACAGACCGCGGCGCATCGGCGCGTCGCCTCCGAACAGATCCGGCAGTGCTCGTGACGGTAGGCGTACCCGCCGCAGAGTTCACCGCTCTGCTCACAGGCCAACACGCAGGCTTCCAGCTGTGCGGTGAGCAGACCGCTGTCCGGGCCGCTCCCGCGGACCAGCAGCCGGCAGGTCGCATGGACGACGTCAGCGCAGTCCAAATCCCGCCGCACGGCCGTCTGCATCCCAGCCTCATCGGTCATGGCGAGCATCGCCGACGCACACGCGGTGACTGCTTCCTCGCAATCGTTCAGCGCGTCGACTCCCCGTACCCGCTCGTCACTGCTGAGGTTCATGCTCACGGTCATGCTGTCAAAAATTTCCCGTATCTGTTCCACCGTCTTCCTCCCT
>NZ_CEVIVD010000072.1:16805-24218 GCF_982290655.1 Protofrankia sp. CiP1_Cm_nod3 | reverse complement strand
ACGCGCCCTACGCGCCGGTGAAGGCGAGCGTGACCTCCCGGGCGCCGCCGGCGTGCACCTGGACCCGCTGGCCGTAACCGGTATAGGTGAGCGTTGTCTGTCCGTCGGCGACGTTCTGTTGCTGGAACGTGTAACCGGCGGAAGGCATCGACTGCCGGTAGTACCGGATGGCGTCGTCAGCGGTCACACCACTGAGCGCGACCGTCGTCGCCGTCGCCTCGGCGCTGACCAGCCGGGGAACCGCATCCTTCGGGAACGGGAAGTGCCTGGGGACGAGCGTCCCCCGCAGCGCCCCGACACCGGTCGTCACGGCGGGGGCAGGCGGCGCGGACGCCGCCGCCGTCTGGCTCGGCAGCACCAGGTCGGTCGGCAGGCCGGCCGGCGGCGCGCCCGCGCCCGCACCAGCCCCGACATCGGTCACCGCGGTCGCCGGCACATCCGGGACGGTGGCGGGCGCGTCATCGGAGGCAGCCCCGCCGCACCCGGCGAGCAGCAGCGCCACGCCCATGGCACCGGCCACCGCTGCCCGGCGGCGCGGCAGCATTCCGGCCCGGCCCATTGACACCTCCAGTCACAGCAAGAACGGCAGTAATGACGAATGGTCACCATTGTGCGGCAGCGGCATCAGAGGTCACCGCGGTGACCACGGCGGTCGGGCCGCCGGCACCGGTTCGCCGACCACTAAAGCACCACCCCACCGCCGCGCCGCCACCCGGGGACACCTGGTGGGCTTCCCGGCCGGGCCTGCTGGCCCGGCTTTCCGGCCGGCGGCCTCGGAGCACCTGACGGCCCGGCGACGCCACGGGCACCGGCCCCCGGCCCAAGTGGCATGCTGCACTGGGAGAACGCGGTACGAAAACATCACGGAGGGGGCGACGTGGCTGCCGCTCCAGAGGTGAACCGCCTGGTGGCCGGTCGGTACCGGCTCATCGAACGGCTCGGCGCCGGCGGAATGGGCACGGTCTGGCGCGCCTTCGACGAAGTGCTGCTGACCGATGCCGCGCTCAAGGAGATCGACCTCGAGGACGGCCTCGACCTGTCCGAGCGCGCCGACCGGGTCGAGCGGGCGCTGCGGGAGGCCCGGCACGCCGCGAGACTGCGCAGCCACCCGCACGTGGTGACCATCCTCGACGTCGTCGTCGAGAACGGCCTGCCATGGATCGTGATGGAGCTCGTGCCGTCCCAGTCGCTGCTCCAACTGGTCCGCGGCCATGGACCGTTACCGGTCGCCGAGGTCGCCCGCGTCGGGGTCGCGATCAGCGATGCCCTGGATGCCGCCCACGCCTTCGGCATCCTGCACCGGGACGTGAAGCCCTCGAACGTACTGATCGGCACGGACGGCCGGGTGGTGCTGACGGACTTCGGCATCGCCACCCGGGACAGCGACTCCGCCCTCACCGTCACCGGGGTGCTCGGCACGCCCTCGTACATGTCGCCGGAACGGCTCAACGGTGAGCCCGCCACCCCGGAGGCCGACCTGTTCGGCCTCGGCGCGACCCTCTATTTCGCGGTGGAGGGCAGGCCACCGTTCTACCGGGAGACCTTCGCGGCGATGGTGGCGGCGATCCTGTTCCAGCCGCCGACGCCGACCAGGCTCGCCGGCCCGCTGGTCGATGTCCTGACCAGCCTGCTTGAGAAGGACCCGCGCGTGCGCATGTCCGCGCGGCAGGCACGCCAGCTGCTGGCGGACATCGCCGCGGCACGGCCGGGCGGCACGCCGCCCACCCCGGCGCGGACCGGGACATCGACAGGGACATCGACAGGGACGCAGAACGGCGGGCACTCAAGGATCGTCCGCCGTGACGACGTCGGCACCCGCTACTCCTTCGGCACCATCCCCGACAGCGGCAGCACCGTTGTCGGCAGCGGCGGCACCGTCGTTGACGAGAGTGGCAGCGGTTCCTCCGGAGGCAGCGGTTCCTCCGGAGGCAGCGGCACCGCCGCTGTGGACGGGGCGGACCGCCCACGGCCGAAGGACGCCGGTCCCGCCGGCGCCGACGACGACCGCGCCGCTGACGCCAACGGCCCCACCGGGACCAGCGAGCCCGGCGCGCTCGCGCCGCCGTCCAACCTCACCGCCAGGGAGGACAACGGCGCGGTGCTCCTGCGGTGGACCCCGCCGCACTCGTCAGGGCCGGTCGCCTTCCGCGTCCTGCGGGTGGTCGCCGACCCGAGCGCGCCGGGCGGGCGGTTCGAGCGCAGCCTGGGCACGACCGGCTCGACCGAGCTGTCCGACGCGGGCGTGCCCCGGGGAGTGACGGTCTGGCACGAGGTGATGTCGACGGCTGGCGGCAGACGGTCGAAACCGGTCCGCACCCCACCGCTGGTGATCGTCCCGGAGGTCACCAACCTGCGCGCCCACATGGACGGCGATGGTGTGGCCCTGTCCTGGCAGCTCGACGCGGGCTACGACGACGTGCTGATCGAGCGGGCCTTCGACGAGTCCTCGCCGTTCCGGGGGGCCGCCCGCCGCCTGCGCTCCACCGGCGGACGCCATGTCGACCGCGACGTGCAGACCGGGGCGACCTACCGGTACCGGGTGCGGGTGTCCTACCCGGATCCCTTCGGCGCGCTGGCCCACACCAACGGGGTCGATGTGGTCGTGACCGTGGTCAGGCGGCCCCGGCCCGTCCTGGACCTCGAGGTGGACGACAGCGGCGGGACGACGGTCCTGCGGTGGACGACGGTGCCCGGCGCGCTGGTCCGGGTCTATGCCACCGAGGCACCGGCGGATTCGCCCGGCCCGGCGGCCGGAGCCGGACCGGGAACCAGCACGGGAGCCGGGGCCGGGGGTGAGGCCGAGGCATCCGTGCGGGAGATCCCCGGCGGTGGCCCGGCGGGCCACGAGCACGGCCCGCGGCCGGTGGCGGAGCCGGAACCGTTCGGCCCTGTTGATCACGAGCTGTCCACCGCCTCCCTGCGGGGACGGGAACGCCTGGTCGGCTCCAGCCGGCGTGGACGCCTGGTCGACACCGCGGCACCCGGCCCGACGGCCGATCCGGCAGCCGATCCGACGGTGTACACACCGATCAGCATCGCCGAGCACAGGGCGGTCGTCGGCCGTTCCATCCGGCACCAGCCGGGGCCGCACATCCGGGCGCTGCGGGCCGTGGACCACGGCAACACGATCACTCTGACGTTCCAGATGCCGCCGGGCATCACCGAGGCCCGCGTGCTGTGGCGGCACGACACCGCCCCCACCGGGCCGGACGACCCGGCCGCCCGGCGCGCGAAGGTCACCAACAGCAGCCTGGAGATCGGAGGCGGCTGGCACCTGCGGGACCCGCGGGACGGGGCCACCTACTACTTCGCCGTGTATCCCCTTGTCCGGGCGGGCGGCGAGGCGCGCGCGGTGCCCAACGGCGCCCACGTGACAGCCCGGGCCGGGACCCGGTCCACCCCGTCGGAATGATCGGCGGGGTGGCGGGCGCCTGACCGGTGCCGCCCGTCCCGGCACCATCAACGCCGGCCCACTACCGGCGGGTGGCCGTGGCGGTGATTTCCCGGTTACCGGCACCGGGTAGTGGTCCGAACGACACCTGGTTGTTGCAGTTTCCGGTCCCCAACCCGCCGGTCACGGGCGGCCGGGACAGTTTGGGGACAGATTCCGGACCATTCCCGGTACAGCTCGATGTCCACCGCCTTTCAACTCGGCCGTCTACCGAGCCACAATCCGTAAACACACACCCGCCCACGAGCAGCCTTTTCACAGCCCGCCAGTCACAACGACGAACGTCGATCATCGGGCCGTGCAATCCATCACAAATATCATCTGCGCCTATCCCGGAGCCGGCTGGCGGGCCGCCCGGACCATGGCCGGACGGTCGGCCGGTGATCGACCATTGATCCGGTTCGAGCCCCTTCCCCACGACCTCTATACCCCTGTTCCAGGCGTGCTTAATAGCCCGGGTACAGTTGTCCCGCCCAGGGGGAAAGAGCCGCGGCCACGGTCTTCACCGTGGGTCGAGGTGTAAGCCGGCACACGGAACGCCGAACCAGAACGCTCGCCCCGACAAGGCGTCAGGACACTGCGTCGAAGGAGAGGATCGGATGCTCCAGAACTGGCCAATCCGCTCCAAGTTGGTAGCCATTCTCATCCTCCCGCTGGTGGCGTTGACCGTTTTTAGCGCCCTCCAGGTGCGCGCCGACCTTGCGAGCGTCGACGCAAGCAGCCGGGTCCGGGACCTCGCAGCCTTCTCAACCAAAGTCAACGATCTTATTGACGCCCTCCAGCAGGAACGCTATGCCTCGTCCGCGGTCGTGGGCAGCCAATTCCGCGAGGGCCTCGAGGAGATGCGGGCCAGGCGCGGCCCGACCGACGTCGCCATCACGACCTACCAACAGGACGCGACCAGGCTCCCCGGCAGCGTGACCAGGGACCTACGGCCGGCCATGGACGCCATCCAGCGTCAGCTCGACCAGGTCCCCGACCAGCGGCAGGCGATCGACCAGCGGCAGACCGACCGGGTGAAGAACACGGAGTTCTTCAACAAAAACATCAACAATCTGCTCGACCTGATCGCCCAGGTGGGAGCCGGTACCGACAACGCCAAACTGATCAACTATGTCGGCGCCCTCACCAGCGTGTCGCGGGCGAGAGAGGCGGCCGCCCAGCAACGCGGCAGCCTCTCGGTGATCCTCTTCCACCAGACCAATGTCGCGGTCATCAAACAGGCGCAGACGAACGCCGGCGCCGAGGATGCCTGGATCGCGCAGTTCCGTACCATCGCATCCCAGGAAGAACAGGACTTTTACGACAAAACGGTCGGACCGGTCGCGACCAGCGTCTCCCAGACGCGCGACACCATCGTGTCCGCGACCCAGATGAACCAGCCGATCACCCTCGACGGCCAGCGCGTCCTGGAAGCCATGGCCGACAAGATCTCCAGGTTCCGCCTGGTGGAAAACCTGATCGCGGCCGACCTGACGAAGGAGAGCAATGCGATCGACTCGCACGCGACCCGCAGCGCCTGGCTGAGCAGCCTCCTCGTCGCGCTGGTCCTGGCCGCGTCGATCGGCATCTCGCTGCTCGTCGCGAGCCCCATGATCCGTCAGCTCCGGCGGCTGCGGGGGGCTGCCCTCGAGGTGGCCAACGACAGCCTGCCCAGCGTCGTGGAACGGCTGCACCGCGGCGAGCAGGTCCAGGTCGAGACCGAGGTGTTCCCCGTCCGGATCGGGACGAGGGACGAGATCGGGCAGGTGGGCGAGGCGTTCGGCACCGTCCACCAGGTCGCCGTGCGCACCGCCGTCGAGCAGGCGGCGATGCGCAAGAGCATCGGCGACACCTTCCTCAACCTCGCCCGCCGCAGCCAGGCGCTCATCCACCGTCAGCTGAAGGTCATCGACGCGCTGGAGCGCAAGGAGACCGACCCGGACGAGCTGGCCGAGCTGTTCCGGCTCGACCACCTGGCGACCCGCATGCGCCGTCACGCCGAGGACCTGATCGTGCTCTCCGGAGCGAAGCCCGCCCGTGGCTGGCGGCGGCCAGTCCCGATCAAGGACGTCGTGCGTGGCGCGGTCGCCGAGGTCGAGGACTACACCCGGGTGAAGGTGCTGCCGATCGCCGGTTCCGCCATCGGCGGGCACGCCGTCGGTGACGTGATCCACATGCTCGCGGAGCTGATCGAGAACGCCACCTCCTTCTCCCCGCCGCACACCCCCGTGCACGTGTCCGGGCACCAGGTCTCCAACGGATCCGTGATCGAGGTCGAGGACCGCGGCCTGGGCATGACCGACGAGGAATACACCGAGATCAACGAGCGGCTGAGCAACCCGCCCCCGTTCGACCTGCGTACCAGCGAGCGGCTGGGCCTGTTCGTGGTCGGCCGGCTCGCCCAGCGGCACGACATCCAGGTCCGGCTGCGGCCGTCGCCGTACGGCGGCACCCTGGCCATCGTCCTGGTCCCGAGCGACCTGCTGCGCGAGATCGACGACGCCCCGCAGGAGGCACCGGCCACGGCCAGGCCCGAGCGGGTCAAGGCGCCGGCCCTGGACATACCGCTGGGTGCCTCCCTGGACGCGCCGCTGGACGCTTCCATCGACCTCGGTGACCCGGCCGCGTTCACCGATTCGCTCGCCATCGGCAAGCCGCTCTCACTGCGGGACCCGATCCCCATGGACGATCCGGACCCGCTGAGCGGCCCGATCCCCTTCGCCGGCTCCTTCGACACCAGCGAGCTGCTGTCGATGAGCGCGTCACCGATAGCGCCCACCGGCAACGGCGCCGGCGGTAGCGGTGGTGGCGGCGAGGACTGGCCGCTCATGGACGATCTGCCGGTCTTCCCCACGATCCGTTCAAGCTGGTTCGTCACCGAATCCGACCAGCTCGGCGACGGGGAGATCGACAACGGCGCCGGCGGCAGCGCCGGGAACGACCATCCACGGGAGCGTCCGCGCTCCAACCTGGCGCTCGAGCCCAACGCCTGGGCCGAGCAGCCCTCGGGCATCCCCGCCCCACCGCCGCCTGCCTCCGCCCGCTGGGACGACGCGCCCAGCGCGTCCTCCGGCTGGCCGCAGCCAGAGGACCGGTGGGCCGAGCCGCTGGACGCGCAGCGACAGCCTGCCCTGCCCAGCCGCAGGAGGAGCACCCCCCCGGCGGACCCGTTCCCAGGTGCCGGCTCCGGGTTCTCCCAGGCGTCGGCCGCGCCGGCCGCCCCGCCCGGGCAGCCCAACGAGACGGGACTGCCCAGACGGCAGCGGCGGGCCAGCCTCGCGCCTGAGCTCAGGGGGACACCCACCAACGGCCCCGTGCCGCCGTCGCTCCTCAGCGGAACGCGGTCACCGGACGAGATCCGATCCATGATGTCCTCCTTCCAGACCAACTTCGGCCGAGGTCTGCAGGAGGGACCGAACCCGAACGGTGACGACGCGAAAAGGGTGATGTAATGCGCCACATCGGCCCGGTCGAGAACATGAACTGGCTGCTGAACAACCTCACGCGGAAAGTCCCGGAGGTCACCCATGCCATCGTGTTGTCGGCGGACGGCCTCCTGCTCGCCACCTCGAACGGAATGAACCGGACAACCGCCGACCAGCTGGCCGCGGTCGCCTCGGGCTTCAACAGCCTGGCTCGTGGTGCCGGCCGTTTCTTCGGCGGCGGCAGTGTCCGCCAGACGATCGTCGAGATGGAACAGGGATTTCTTTTCGTCACGGCGGTGGGCGACGGGTCGTGTCTGGCCATTCTCAGCACGCCCGGCGCCGACATCGGTCTGATCGCCTACGAAATGGCGCTGCTGGTCATCCGTGTCGGCGAGTTCCTCACCCCCGAGCTGCGTGCCGAGATGCAGGCCGCGCTGCCTCGCTGACAGCGAGCCGGAATCCTGGCGGCGGCCCGGGTTCCGCTGCTGTGACCCGCGCGAGCTCCCGCCGGAACCCGGCCCGGACGGTCGTCGTCGGGCCGGGTTCCGGCACAGT